>JACPWH010000032.1:0-1988 GCA_016197185.1 Ignavibacteriota bacterium | reverse complement strand
ACAACATTCAACAACAAAATCGGATTTGCAGGTTCAATGTTCTCAGGATACGGTCTTAGTTATGAATACGATCTAAGCAGAGCTTTTACTCTTGAATTTACAGGTTCTATTTATGGAACAGGAGGGACTAATAATAACACCAACAACTATGTAACTTCATATTTGGTATCAACGATAGGCACTGAATTACAAAGAAATTTCTATGTTGGTCATGATTCAAGATTTTATTCTTATGTAGGTCTGGGTTTTTGGATAGATAATACAAATTATAATAATGACTACGATAATAATAGTTCTAATGACACCTACTCTCATGAAACTGACTATTCAGCCGGAATTGGGTTGGGATGGGAATACGCACTAAGTCGCAGATTTATATTTAATGTAGAAGGTGGATATTTATACAGGGATATGTATGTTAAAGGTACAAACTACATTTATGACAATATATTTGGGCGCAGAATTGAAGCCTATGCCGACCATACGTATTATATAGGATTTGGGGTAGGTGTGGGGATTTATTATGCGTTTTGAAAGAGAATTTAGTTAGTTAAGAATTTGTAGTAAATAACCATTACTATTATATTTTCTGAATAGCGATTACTTCATTATAAGATTTTCTATAACAAAAAAAGCCGCACAAAAAATGTACGGCTTAAATTATAACCACCCAACCAAAACCAAAAATTTACTCACTCACCTGCACCAAAGCATCCGAAACAACTACTTCTTCCTGAACTTGCTGTTCAGAAGGTGCACCCTCTGGAGCAATAAACTCAATAGTCGTAATAACCGGAAGATAAATCTTTGCAAGCGGCGTACCTGCAGTTTTTACAGATAGGATACCACGTGCTGTAGATGTAGTAAGCTGCAAGATATGATGAAGTAAATCCTCCTGCATATCAAAACTCTTATCACCCATGATTGTAAGATAATCCAACAGATTATCAACTTTATAAACAGTTGAGCTTTCGTAGGCAAGCATTTGAAACCAACCTTGCTCGCTTGGGTATCTATACGCAATAGATGTTTTCACACCAAACAAACTGTCGTTCACATGCCAGCCGAAATTAAAATTAAGCGAAATACTGACATTCTGTGCATAGAAATCCTCTTTCAAATGCTCAGGTAATTCATGGTAGAAAAATTCATGCTCAAGAATATCAGAAAACGTAACCGAAAAATCACTTGGAGTCATAATAAGACCTTTACCGTAGATTATATTAAAAATTTGTGTTGTTATTTTCTAGATTCTACACCTAACAAAACAAAAACGGCTGTGAGGTAAGCTCAAAGCCGCTCTTGATTAAAAAGAAGAACATTTTATTAGTTCATTAGTGAAGTTGCATTTGTGTATGGCAAACCGAATGCTTCAGCTACAGCCTCATATACAATATGCTCACCGATTGTATTGAGTCCGAGATATAATTCATGATTCTCTTTTGCTGCTACTTTCCAACCTTTGTTTGCAAGTTGAACTGCATACGGAAGTGTAGCATTCGTAAGAGCAATCGTAGAAGTAAATGGAACTGCGCCCGGCATATTCGCCACACAATAATGAACCACACCGTCGATTTCATAAATCGGATTCTCGTGAGTAGTCGGTTTGCAAGTTTCGATGCAACCTCCTTGGTCAACAGATACATCCACAACAACGCTTCCACGTTTCATATCTTTTAGCATCCCTCTTGTTATCAAGTGTGGAGCTTTTGCTCCTGCAATCAATACAGCACCGATTATCAGGTCTGCCTCCATAGATGCTTTACGAATATTGGCAGGTGTTGACATCATCGTAATTACATTCTTAGGCATCACATCATCCAAATAACGTAAACGGTATAGATTATTATCCATAATCGTAACACGTGCGCCGAAACCTGCTGCGATTTTCGCTGCATTGGTTCCTACCACTCCGCCACCCAATGAGCGGCTGCGCCATCGCGCCGGGACCCTCTCGGGTGGCGAGCAAGCCATGGTGGCGGCCGGCC
>JACPWH010000237.1 GCA_016197185.1 Ignavibacteriota bacterium | reverse complement strand
AGGGAAGTCATTGTTCTTATGAACATTATGTTCTGTACTAGTCATTTTCCAAATTGAGTGCGAGCTTTCTTTCACTACTTCGTCTGATTTTATTTTTTTAGATTCATTATTTAAAGAAACCTTGTTATAGTTATAAAATGTACCGGTTAATACTTTATTGAACAATGTAATTCCACAATCCTTTTCCACTATAATTTCTAATTTTGCGAGTTCTTCATTTGTTAAACTTATTGTCGTAATTCCGTCAATATTCAATCGCTTAACATCCTCTTTTTTATTTTGCTCTGTTGTTCTTACGTTTGAATTTCGAGACGTTACAGCGCGCAGTTTTGTTGATGGTATATTCGTTTCAGAATTAAGAGAATATTTCTTTTCTGAATTGCTTGTAGTTTGTACCGGTTTGGATGGAGAAGTAGAATTGTGGTACGTACCAATTCCTACGAAAATTCCAGTGATACAAGTTAAGAATGTTAATGCTTGAGTAAACATAAGTAAAGTCCTTTTCCAATTGTTAGTAGAAGTAAAGTTAAAGCTGCCTTCGCATTCATTGGAGCCGTATTCCACAATTCGCTGCAGTTCGTTTTGTGTAAATTCAGCTCCGCTGTTTTTGGCAGCATTGAAATAATCAGTCAGTTGATCGTTGTTTTTCATTGTATTCCTTTCAGTACTAATTCTTCGATATTTGGTGTTTGCTCATTCAATAATTTTGCCAGCATTGTTCTACCCCTTGCTACTCTCGATTTCACTCCTGAGAGTGTGCCACCCTGTATTACTCGAATCTCTTCAAGAGTCAGATCGGAAATTTCTAATAATATCAATGCTTCTTTAATTTTTAGAGGTAGAGTATCTATAGCTTCATAGAGTAATCGGACATCCGTTTGAATATCAGGGGGAGAATCTTGTGTTGGAATTTGTCCGATAATTTCCTCTTCATACAATCCCCAGAATTTCTTCCTGACAAACTGTGCCTTGTAAATCCTACTTGCAACTGTAAAACAAAACGATAGCATTGCCTGTTTATCGCGGAGTGTATCAAATTGTTCCAAGCACACCAAGATAGTTTCGTTCATTATATCACGAGCCACTTCTTGATCATTTCTATCATATTTGAACACCATTGCCCGCACGAATTTCCATAATCTTTCACGGAGCGGTTCGAATGTGCTGATAAATGCTCGTTGGTGTTCAGTCATGTGTCAATTAGAATGTTTGTTCGTTTGAAGAGTAGGTTGGATAGGTGAGGTGGAAAGTTGCAACAAAGTAGTATTTTTTTTTGAACTTTGAGATTAGGAGTACATTAGATGTTGAGAATGAAATAGATGTAACATCAAAATTAAAAAAAGAGGACTGCTCAGACGAGGGCTTTTCTATATGTAAGGTTAAAATTAAAAAACGAAGAATGCGATTTACAATTATACTGTTCTAAAAAACAAGATACATTACTTCCTAACAATCCACTGCTTCGTGGTAGTAAACTGATTTCCAAAAGAATTTCTTACAGTTATCGAAATATCAAGATTATTATACCAATTCAGTTCAGGTGGGAAATAACAAATCGCCTGATCAATAATAGCACCGTTGTTTTTACGTATCAAACTGATTCCAGTGGGTGAAAACTTGACTTGCTTTCCGGATTCATCGGTTGCAACAAGATCAATCTTGCAGCGATTTCCAGGTAAGTAATCGGAAAACTCTATTACCAAGACAGGTACATCACCTATAGCATGATAAAACTCTGCCCCTTTAAATTCCGGCTGGTCTTCAAGGGAAACACGTTGTATTTCAGTGCTGTTTTTGAGGTGTTCCTCATGGACTGAACTAAGCGTAATTGTTTGTGAAATTCTCTGGCGGCTTTTATCATGCATAAACCACGGGATTTCCTTCATTGTTTGGCTTCTTACACTCACAACGCCGTCTCCGCTTTCAAATAATGATTCTACACCAAAACCCAGCACACCTAAAACCCGTCTGAGTAATTCTTGAACGGCAGTCTTATTGAATTCTTTCGTTTCCTTGAGTAATTGAACATCGCCAACTACACTTATATACTCAACATCAAGCGGGTGGGGAGTATTGCCGAGTTTAGATAAATATACACCTCCATCATCAGGACGGCGTAAATCACGGACAGCTGGGGCATCAAACGGCACATCAGTTTCAGCCGCTTTCAATGCGGAAAGAGACTGTTCCAATAGGAATTTCGAAGCAAAATTAGGATCGTTTTTCAAAGCATTGGTAATTCCTGATTTCCAATTATATGCTTTGGCAAAAGCAGAACCCTGGTGAGGCGTTCCGATTGTAATCAAACGTTGAACTTTATGGTCGTTAAGGTGGTGAGTCAGATAACTTCTGCTGGCAAGCCCACCCATACTATACCCTATGAGAATGACTTTTTCAGCATTAGTACGTTTTAGCACCAACGAGATGTATTGTTCCAACTCCATTCTCCATGCTTCAATCGAATCGACAGGATTACTGAATGAAACAGTAAAAAAATCTGCCGGAGGATTTTGAGTATTGTCAGTTCTTAATCCCCTGCCATTATCCAAAACACATATTCCATTTTGCTTTTTGAGGACGCCGCCGAACTGCAAACCAAGTTCCTTCTCATAGTATTTAACTGCATAAGAATCCCACACTGTGGATTTTTGTCCAAGTCCGTGGACTAACACTATTGGATAAGGAATATGAGTGGTTGTAATAGGTGAGGATGTCCCAAATGGCGGCAAATGATTGAGGGAGGGAATTGTAGAGCAATTTGAAAGAAGTAGAGCAAGAAATAGGATAGTTGATTTACCGATGCTTTTAAGAGTTTTCATTCGTGCATAACATTAAATTGCCTACAAAGATTCACCGTCGCCAATGACTTTTTCGATACATTCCAAAACCTCTCTGGCGGCAGTAACTATATTTGTCCCGGGACCAAATACAGCCGAAACTCCGACATCAAAAAGGAATTGATAATCTTTCGGAGGGATTACCCCGCCTGCAATAACGATAATATCATCAGCACCCTGACGGTGTAACTCTTCTATAAGTAATGGAATAAGAGTTTTATGTCCGGCTGCCTGACTTGAAACACCAATCACATGAACATCGCTTTCGATTGACTGACGTGCTGCTTCCTGTGGAGTTTGAAACAAAGGACCTATATCTACATCAAAACCTATATCTGCAAATCCTGTGGCTATTACATGCGCTCCTCGATCATGTCCGTCTTGACCTAACTTAGCAATATAGATTCTCGGTCTTCTGCCGTTTCGTATTGCAAATTCTTCTACTTCATGTTGAAGAGCAGCAAAATCGGAATTATGGTCGTTAGCTGCAGCATATACACCGCTTATAGATGAATGGTGTGCTTCATAGCGTGTAAATACCTCGGCAAGAGCATCTGAAATTTCACCAACAGAACCTCGAAGTCTGGCTGCGTCAATTGCTGCTTCCAGAAGGTTTCCTTTACCTGTTTTGGCAATTTCTTTTAGATTCTCTAAAGATTGGTTGAGTTTTTCATTATCACGCTCTGAGCGTACTTTTGTAAGACGTTCAATTTGGCTTGCCCTAACTGATGTGTTGTCAATATCGAGTACATCCACCATATCAACAGTATCGGGTTTGTATTTATTGACACCTACGATAACCTCTTGCCCTTGGTCTATAGCAGCTTGTTTTTTTGCTGCAGATTCCTCAATCTTCATTTTTGGTATTTGCGCTTGAATCGCTTTTGTCATACCGCCGATGGATTCTATCTCATCCATAAGTTTTCGGGCTTCTTCAACAAGGGAGTGGGTGAGCGATTCAATATAATACGACCCTCCGAGCGGGTCGGCAACTTTTGTGATATGTGTTTCTTCTGCAAGGATAAGCTGGGTATTGCGTGCTATACGAGCTGAAAATTCAGTGGGAAGTCCGAGAGCTTCGTCAAATGAATTTGTGTGGAGTGATTGAGTTCCGCCGAGAGTAGCTGCAAGTCCTTCGATTGTAGTACGGATAATATTATTATAGGGGTCTTGTGCCGCAAGCGACCAACCTGATGTTTGGCAATGTGTTCTAAGGGCAAGGGAAATTTGTTTTTGGGGATTAAACTGTTTCATCGTTTCTGCCCATAGGATTCTTCCTGCGCGTAGTTTGGCAATTTCCATAAAAAAGTTCATCCCTATACCCCAAAAGAAGGAGAGACGGGGGGCGAAGTCATCAATAGCCAGTCCTTTAGAAAGTGCAGCTCTTACATATTCCAAACCATCTGAGATTGTAAATGCAAGTTCCTGAACTGCATTACCGCCCGCTTCGTGAATATGGTAGCCACTGATACTGATAGAATTGAATTTGGGCATGAACTTACTTGTATGTTCAATAATATCAGCTACAATGCGCATCGAAGGAGCAGGGGGGTAGATGTAGGTATTCCGAACCATGAACTCTTTCAGAATATCATTTTGAATAGTACCGGAGAGTTTACTCATCGGAACATTCTGTTCTTCACCTGCCACGATAAACATTGCTAAGATAGGAATCACCGCACCGTTCATCGTCATCGAGACAGACATTTCATCGAGTGGGATTTTATCAAACAGGATTTTCATATCTTCAACTGTATCAATGGCAACTCCTGCTTTACCGACATCACCAACTACACGCGGATGATCCGAATCATACCCGCGATGTGTAGCCAAGTCAAATGCAACCGAAAGTCCTTTTTGTCCTGCTGCAAGATTGCGACGATAGAATGCGTTGGATTCTTCGGCAGTAGAAAACCCTGCGTATTGACGGATAGTCCATGCACGGTTTGTGTACATGGTAGCATACGGTCCACGTGCAAAAGGGAACATTCCCGGGAATGATTCTTGATAATTTATCTTCTCTAAATCTTCGGCAGAGTAGAGAGGATGAACAGGAATCCCTTCGGGTGAATCCCAAGTAAGGGAATCAACAGTTTTGGTTTTGAGTTCTTTATTTGCTTGGGTTAGCCATTCGGAGCGTTTTGTCATGGGGTTTTGTTTCCTAATGGAGAATATCATAAGATTTTGATGATACAAATTTTATTTCATAGCTTCAGTAGAGTTAAGTCTGAAATTTTGCTTTCCAAAGTATTCAATATAGCTTCTAACCCTACATTAGCTTCTGCCAACAATCCCAAGCATTTAGCAATTCCTGCGGCATCAGTGCTATATCTTTCAAAAAGTGAGAGTAAATATGAATTATCTTCTTTGTGTTTCAGTTGGTATGAATGGAAGTGCATAGAATCACCAAGTTTAGTATTTGGTGAAATATGTGAAAAAGAAAATTCCTTCTGCATATATGATAAAAGGCAGTCTTGAACTACTAAAACCAAATGTTTGTTAAGGTTTTCAAATGTCTGTATTTTGTGATGCAATTGAATTAAAATGGTTTTGGCAGTCATCTTCCAATTCATTCCGAAGGTCTTATTTTCGATAATGCCGTATTCAACTTGCTTCTCTTCTAAAAATCGTTGTCTTTCCGGCCACACAGTACCGGTAGTATCCATTGTTTGAATTTCAATACCTACAAAATCTTTTACTTTCCCATCTCGAGCTGATACTAAAAAATAATCAATACTACCTCCAGGTATATACACTTCAGAAACAATATGTAAGTCGTTGCCTGGTTCATGCAAAGTAAGCAAATGAATACAATCTAGAAAAATTTTATGATTCTCTAGAAGGCGATGTGGGCATATTATTACTTCTGTTTCACTTTTTCCATATTTAACTGTGCAAGTACCAATTGATATTTCTGCTTGACTCTTTCTATTCTTGATACATTTTTTATTAAGGTATATACAATTTTGTTTCTCCAAAATTGTTTTCCAGTCTTGTTGTTTAGATAAAGTACTAATTGTAAAAAATTCTGAAATCTTACTCATAATTTTCGTTGAGTTCAAATTTTAATTGTGAAACACGTTTTTTTGCAATATCAATATATTCAGCAGATATATCAATTCCAATAGATCTTCTATTTAAGTCAAAAGCTACTTTATTTGTTGTTCCTGTGCCACAAAATGGGTCAAGAACAATTCCATTCTCTGGGCATGTTGAAAGTATTGGAATACGACATAAATCTTCGGGATATGGCGCATAATGACTAGACCTCTTTTGTGTATCTTCAGGAATAATATCCCAAACATCGCTTGGCAAAGTTCCATTTGGGTTATAGAATAAAAAATAAAAACCTTTTTCAGTAAGCTCTTTAGCTCTTCCTGAAACTTGCTCTTTATCAGAATGTGTTGTTCTGTGTTGGTCACGAATAATCATTCTAAAATCAGTAATTTCTCCTATTGTTATTCTTTTCATTACTTCATTTAACGATAACAAAGCGTTTTTCTTCTCATCTTGATTCAAAGAAGTTGATAACTCTATTTTCCTTTTATAACTTACACCACTAACACCTGTAGCTGATACAACCGAACCATTCTTTATAAAAGTTAAGCGAGGATTGCTTCGAATTGCAGTATCATTGTAAAAATAACCTTTGGAAGTTTTGACAAAATGAAAAATATTTTCATGTACATTCCTTAATCTATCATTTGTACTGTCCATTCCCCCTTTATGTTTATTCCAAATAATACTATTTCTGAGTATCCAATTTTGCGAATCTGTCATCTCTAATGCAGTTCTCCACGGAATACCTGCAAGAGATTTATTTATATAAGTATCACCTAAATTCAACCAAAATGATCCTGATGGTTTTAAAATTCGCTTAATCTCATTAGTTATTGAAAGTAAGTTTTGAACAAATTCTTTTGGATTGTTTTCTAATCCTATTCCACCGTTCTGATAACTTCTCTGTCCCCAATATGGCGGACTAGTGATGCAGCAATCTATACTATCATTTGGGATTAAACTAAGAATTGCTAAAGATTCTCCCAAAATAAAAAGTGGATTAATTTCACTATATGTAGCATCTAAATAACAGGATATTTCAAGTACATCGTTCATTTATTTATGGTAATTTTAAGAAGTAAGAGAAATTAACTAATAGTAAATAAAGAGCTAAATTACTCAATCACCACCACACACCCGGTCGCCAGCGACTCCTCAGCAGCAAATGTAGCAAGTGTAACCCCCCGAATCTGCTCATACGAAATAGGCATCGGTTTACCGTTTTTGATTGCGTCGATAGTAGCGGCAACTTCTTCCTTCTGTCCCTTCGAGCCGTCGAAACTTAGTGTTTTAGTTTTCTTGCCAACTGTTAATTCTACTGTTTTAAAGTTATTCATTACAGCCACTTTATTCTCGCAGAATATCTGGCAGTATTCTTTGGCAACTGCCGGATCACCATTTGCAAAATATTCCAATACTCCCACAGATCCATCGGCGAATTTGATAGTAATGACTACATTATCATGATGGATTATTTCACGGTTTGGAGTTGAAAGTGCTTCGGCATAAACGCGCACAGGAACTGAACCTGTAAGATATGCCATTGTATCAATAAAGTGGCATCCTTCCCCGATGATTCGTCCTCCTTGGGTAGGGTCTTGAATCCAACTTGTTTTTGGAATGGAACCTGCATTCACGCGGTAGGTAATTGCCATCGGTTCGCTACGGTCTGTATAAAATTTCTTTATTGCTCGGAAACTTTCCGAAAATCTGCGATTGAAACCTACCATTACCTGACCGTTGTTCATCTCAACAGCTTTATCAATTCCTGAAAGTTGTTCTTTGTTAATACAAAGCGGCTTCTCAACAAAAATCGGCTTGCCTGTTGTGATTGCTGCCTCTACATACCGGGCATGAGAGTCGTGGCGTGAAGCACAGAAAATTGCATTAACGTCAGGATTATTAATTATTTCCATCGAATCAGTAGAACAAACACGGAAACTGTATTTCTGTGCTGCTGACTTTGCGTTTACAGGTGTTCCGGTAGAAACACCAATAAAATCAACTTTAGCGGCTTTAAGCGGGGGCATGAGCATGGATTCTGCAAAACTCCCCAAACCTACAAATCCAATTCCGACTGATGATTTCTTTGCCCATGATGAAACAACAACTGAACGTTTTCCTGCTTCTTTACGCTCAGGGTATTCGAGCAGAATGCCTAAATATGGCTCTTTTGTTTTTCCGGTAATCAAGTCATAAGCGGTAGTTGCCTGCTGAACAGGAAAGCTATGCGTTGTCATTGATTTTACATCCACTTTTCCGGCTGCAATCAAATCTAAAAATGCACCCATATTACGGTTTTCCGTCCAGCGGACATATCCTGCTGGGTAGTCATTACCGCCTTCTTCATACGAAGGGTCGTATCGCCCCGGACCATAACTGCATGAGATTTTTAATTCCAATTCCTTTTCATAAAATGGAGAGCGGGGGACATTCATCGGAACTGCACCAACAATTACAATAGGGCTTTTCTTGCGTGCAATGTCCAACGAAAGAAGTATCGGTTCATCTGAGCTTGTGCTTGCAGTTATGATAACGGCATCTGTCCCAAGTCCTCGTGTGAATGCCTTAATGCTTGCCGCTGAATCCCTACTGCTTGGAAATGTTGCATCACATCCGTATTGTTTCGCCATGTCGAACAAACTTTCGTTAATGTCAAGTCCTACAACCCTGCAACCGGATGCTTTGAGAAATTGAACAGTCAATTGACCCAAGAGTCCAAGACCAATAACAGCCACAGTTTCACCAAGGCGAAGGTCAGCTTGGCGGACACCTTGCAGTGCAATTGCGCCGAGAGTTGTATAGGCAGCTTCTGCAAATGAAACATTATCAGGAATTTTAGTAGTCAGGTTTTTGGGGACGGAAATAATTTCGGCATGATTTGCAAATTGTGCTCCGGCACAGGCAACACGATCACCTACAGAAAATTCTTCGCATCGTGATTCAATTACTACTCCGGCAGCACTATACCCAAGTGTTTTATATGATTCAAGTTTAGATTTAACACGCTCATACGTTGCAAATAGTCCGTCTTTTTTAACGTTTTCTATAACTTGCTTTACAGCTTCAGGTTGTGAACGGGCGCGGTCTAACATGGATGACTGTGCCGAAGCAACGGAAGTACGTTCTGTGCCTGCACTTATAAGAGTGTTAACTGTTCTTACAAGAACACCACCCTGACGGCAGGCAGGGGCGGGGAGTTCTTCCACGAGCATTTCACCTGTTTTTTGAAATTGAACTACTTGGAGCATTGTGTCTAATGTTTATGAATTGAAAATTGGGAAGGTAAACCAAAGAATTGACAGCAAAAATAGGGAAAATTCAGGGAAAAAGAGGGTAGAATCAGGTAACCGAGATACAAAAAAAGCGAAACAAAGTTCGCTTTCAATAATTTCACAAATAACTACAAGCAGAATATGAGAAATCAATCAAAAAAATGTAGAATCATTTCTGCCACACATGAAACCTAAATCCATACGGGTCTTCAACCATAAAACTCTTTTCCATATGGGTTTTCTCGAGTTGACACCCTGAATTTTCAAGTTTGGTTTTAATGTCTTCAATATCATCCGTAGTAAACTCAAGGAATGTATATCCTTTTGCAGAATCTTCAACATAAAAATTCATTTCCCCTAAGCGGAGGTGACTTTCTTTCTCACCATGTTTAACAAGTTCAAAACCAAGGACATCTATATAAAAAGCAAGTGCTTTTTCGTAATTCGTCACTTGAAATGCGATATGCGGACTGAATTTTAACATGATTATTCAATAAAGATAGTGCAACAAAGAATTTTTCAATGTGTCGTTCAGAGTTAAAGACAGCCGAACCGACTGCAAAACAACGCAATGTTATTAGAAATAAAATATTTAAGGTTGTCATTCAGAAGGAGTCTTCGACTGAAGAATCTCAGTTTAGACCGCTTCAGAGAATTAATACTCCATTGTTATTTGATTTAAGTTGCTTCTCATTCTTACGTTTTTTAATTCTCGAGAATCTCAGAGTAGTCGACATTGGAGAATTTACAGGGATTACACTTAGAAGAATAATTAACTCTCAAGTAGTGTCTGAACTGATATTCTTCGGGTTAAGAAGCCCTCTGAATGGCAGAGGATTGAAGTATTGTAAATATATTATACTTAACTCTTTGGTCGTTCGATTATCCCAAAAATATTACCAAATGGATCAATGACTGTTGCTACAAGGATACCTTCGCCAACATCCTGAACATGTTTTGATTCAATCAATGGTTTCACAATCAATTAATTCTAAGGTTAGACCATGATACAATTTTTGTTTAAGTTAGACCATGATACAATTTTTGTTTAAGTTAGACCATGATCCAAAAAATT
>JACPWH010000271.1 GCA_016197185.1 Ignavibacteriota bacterium | reverse complement strand
TTATCTGCAATAGGGCTTCATCCCGAATGGCATTTTATAGGTCACTTGCAATCTAATAAAGTAAAACTGATTGCACCGTTTGTCACTATGATTCACTCTGTAGATTCATTAAAATTAGCTCGTGAAATTTCCAAATGTGCAACTGAGAATAACCGGAAAATTCAAATATTGATTCAAGTGAATACTTCGGGCGAGGAATCCAAATCAGGATGTGAACCAAATGAAGTAATAAACCTTGCAACTGAAATCACACAATTACCCTCAATCGAACTGTGTGGTTTAATGACAATTCCTTCCTTTACATCAACTGATGAACAACTACGATCTGAATTTACAATGCTTCGACAAATTAAAGATGAGCTTCAAGCAAAATATCCTTCGATACATCATTTATCAATGGGAATGAGTGGAGATTTTCCTTTGGCAATCAGTGAGGGGGCTACGATGGTAAGAATTGGAACTGCAATATTCGGAGAGCGTATATATACCCTATGATAAAGAGCTTTACAATTCGTTTGATTTGATTGCAAACTTAAGTAAGTTTGTTTAAGCATTCAGTTAAAAAACCTCAAAGAGAGGGAAATATTTATTACTATTTATTCTGAAGGGAAATGTATAATGTCCATGATGTCCGAATTTAAAGAGTTTGCCGTGAAAGGCAATATGGTTGATTTGGCAGTAGGGGTGATTATTGGTGGTGCTTTCGGGAAAATTGTTTCTACATTGGTAGCGAATGTACTGATGCCTCCTATTGGATTGATGTTGGGCGGAGTAGATTTCACAAATTTGGCAATTACGCTCAAACCTGCTGTCGGCGAAACTCCGGCAGTATTGATGAAATATGGTGTTTTTCTGAATGCTATAATAGATTTTATTATAATAGCTTTTGTATTGTTTCTGGTCGTAAAGACAATGAATACAATCAACCGTAAAAAAGAGGAAATACCTGTAGAAGTTCCTCCGCTAACTACACAAGAAGTGCTGCTTATGGAAATCCGTGACTTATTGAAAAAGTAAAGTGAAATAGAATTGAGAGAAAAGATCCCTGAAAATGAAATAAGGAAGCCCTTTGAAATATCATTCAAAGGGCTTTTAGTTTTTATCGAAGTATAGTATAGGGCATTAAATATATATGCCAACACTATGGTTTAACGACAGGAGCTTTTTTTACAGGTGGTTCATCTTCTTCTCCATAGCGTTCCGTACCAAAATATTGTCCTATATCAAACGAAATGCCAATACGAAGAGCAGGTTCGATTGCAATTTTTGAAATTGACGCAGATGTTTCCTCATCAAAATCTGTTCCACTGCGAACAATACCCATTATCGCAGCATCAAGAAAGAAACTCTGAGAAAGTGGAATTTTAACACCTGCATCCAGATACCCGCCAAATTCATCTACTCCAAGGAAGTCAGCTGCAGGTCCGGTTCTACCATTCAGTGTTATGCTTGAACCGGTCATGTTTTGAGTAGAGTATCGAGCACCAATTCCAACAAAAGGATGGAAACTTGCATCAAAAAAATGCTTAACACCTAATTCAAAAATCCAACCTTCCACCTTGGATTCCATAGTTCCTGAATAATTTTGAGGTAAAGAATCCGGTAGTGCAAAATTAATAACCCCATTAAAAGTACCTGTTGCTTTGCCAAACAATCTTCCTACAGAAAT
>JACPWH010000270.1 GCA_016197185.1 Ignavibacteriota bacterium | reverse complement strand
GTCCAGAATTGAGGTGTTCCACCAGGAACATTAACACTGTCAATCCATAACGAATCTACACTCATTGGATGAACAAGCGATTGGTTAACAAGCGGTATTTCGCGCACAATGCAATCACATGGTTTTACAAATCCCCAGTTTACTAAAGAAACAGGAGCTTCAAGCTTCATGATAATTCCCCGTGCCTTCAAACTCCCAATCGTGCTGATGGCTGTACATGGTGATTCTGAAAATACTTTCACTTGACCGTCATAGGTTTGAGCAGCCAAAGGTGCAAATTCCAAGACTACTTGTATCGAATCACGAGGGTTAAGTACAGTCATCATTGGACGACTTGTAGAAATCAATGTAAAGCCGGGTGGTATGAATATACTATCGACTCTAACAGGTAATATCGATATATTTTCAATGGTGATTGAATCCCGTTTCTTATCTCCTACTTCCAATGTTCCAAATACTGTTAATGATGTAACAGCTAACTTTGGAGAAGCTGAAGTACCAAATAACGGTGCTGCCCACTGTACATTTTGGGACATATACTTCAAATATGCTCGGTCTGCGCGGTCTTGGGTAACATCATTTGGAGTGTATCGGAATATAAATCTGGTTGATCCACCCGCAGGAACAGTTATTGACTGTGGAATTGACGGAGGATCGATAATTGTATATCTACCGGAAGGGTCACTAAGTTGAATTTGTGAAATCACCTGATCGGTATTCACGATATTGATAATATCCAGAGTATCAAGCGCAGACTGACACCCGACTACATTGTCGGTTCTCATAACTATCGGGTCATATCTGAATGTCTCAATTATCCCCTGTCCCCTGATAGGAATACAATCAGTTGTAAAACACCGTTGTTCAAACAGGCATAACTCGTCTATATATAATGAATCTTTAAGAGGTCGGAATGTAATAGGAATTGAAGCACTCTCTCCTTTTTTAATTGTAACTGACTTTGCACCGGTAAGAAAAAAAACTTGACCTGATTTTGGATAAAAAGATACTCTTAAATCATCAGGAGCTAAATTCTTTGCAGTTACAGTTATTGTTTTTTCTTGCCCGACGATAACATTACCAAAATCTGCAAGATTTGTTGACCATTCCACTTTCGCTTCATAACCAATACCACTGATATAAACCTTACGGATAATTGAGCAGTTAGACCCTTGTATCCGTGCTACAATAATAACAGAATCTTTAAATGGTCCCGAACGATTCGGGAAGAATCTGAAAACATTCTGTTCGTATCCTGTATTTGCCAACAATGTAAAGGGAAAACGAAGTTTACGTCCCGTAAATCCTGTCGGGATAATTACCGTATCAACTGTAACCGGTCGTGATGTAAGATTTTTCCAAACCCACATAATAGGGTCACTTAATTGCCCTACGCATATTGTTCCAAATTTTGCAGAATCAAGACGCTTCTTCCCGCTAGGGTCAGTTAAACTTATTACCTCTCTTACAACTCCTTTAAGCTGAATCACAACAATTCCAGGACATTTATCATCCGAAATCGTTTTCAAAGTATCGAAATATATACCGGATGTATCTTTTGAATAAAATCGTACAGTAACATTGATACATTTTCCGACAGGAATGGTAACAGGTAATTGGGCTTGAGAAGGATTTACAACATCGAACATTTGTTTGAAGATTGTACTAAATCGACTAATCGTAAGCGGTCTTCCCGCACCTACACTATCACTTTGATTGCAAATTTGGAATGTAGTATCTTTATATAACTGCTCTTGGCATCCGGCATAAAGGGTATCAAAAACAAAACTTGTCTTTGAATACCGTAACTCAGTCAACCGTGTAAGTCTGATTGGGATTACTATTTCTTTTCCACAGGAATTTGTTGGAGTGATTTTTAAATCAGCAATAATACTACCTGTAAGAGAAGAATTGAAACGTACTTGGAATGTAACAGGAACTAAAGGAGTAAGTGTAGCGGTATTTTGTGACAGGCTAAATGCTCCTGCATCCCGGTTATCAATTTTTAAGGTAACTGAACTCCCGCAAATTGATGTATCCTGAATTGTAACATTATATATTTCTGAACTTACACATTTAATTGCACCTGTTATCGAGGTAACTGATGCTACAACCGTTTGAGGAACAGTTCGGGTTGATGCCTTGCAACTCGCTCCCGATTTCATTTCCCCTACATAATTTTTACCCGTTGCATCACAAAGATTGATACTCCCCGATGTTTCGTTACAACGGTAGTATATAAGTAAACCCGCTTCATTTCCATTCAGTTCTTTATCTTTTTGGCAGATTATTTCAGTTGGAGTAAGTGTGCGTGTCCATATTTTAATTTCATCCATTTGCCCTTTAAAATTCTGATAAAGAGATTTATTATCTGAAAGGCCATTGCAACTTCCTATTTGTAATGGTACTTTTGACTGTTGTTTTTCATCGGTAGGACGTAAATATCTGGCAGGATATAAAGAATTGGATGCAGAAGCTGCGAGTACTCCGTTTATATAAAGAAATGTAGTTTGGCTTGCACCGTCGAAGACGGCTGCAATATGAGTCCATTTGCCAAAGTATGAACTGAATGGTGTCCGTGCAACTGTATTGTCTATAGTTTTAAGTTTTGTACCGTCACCGTTTACTTCAAATACAAGTTCATCGTTTGGATTTACATATACCACCCACACATCATTCACATCAAATGAAGGTCCCCATAGTCCTCCGATAAATTGCTGCTTTCCCTGTACGCGGGTTAGGTTTATCCACCTTTCGAATGTGAGTGCCGTTTGTAATTTATCCTTTACTGAATATTTTGCAACATCCACATAATGAGTACCTTTATCGCTAAAAACAGTAAGGGTGAGTGCAGGTGAATTATTACAGGATTTGTCTTTATCACAGGCTGCAGGGAATTGCGCTTGTAAGCTCCTGCTTACAAACACTAATAAAATGAAACTGATGATAGTAGATATTTTCATAATATTAAAGCCTTTCAATTTCATTAGATATGTAGATATGTAATCATATTATGCGCTTTTGCGAATGCTTGTATGTTGAAGTAATCCCCGATACACCAAACATCCATACAAGAGTGTAAAAAATGTCTTAACAACGTCGTAAAATCCCCAAAAAATCAACCCTTTTTGAACAGGAATATTCCAGAAAGGACTTAATATATCAATGAAAAAAGCAAAGAGGATAAATACAGTCATCATTGCCCGGACAAATAAATCCCGTTCTATCGATAACTTCAAAATACTGTGAACAAGTCGAGCCATTATAAGAGCAAAAGCACCGAAGATGGCGGATAATGTAAGATAAATACTAATCGAAACAATAGTTTGGACAACATCATTACCAAAATCCAATTTTTCCATCCAAACGCCATATACAGGATCATTATATAATTTGAATGTTCCAGCAAATGTTGCCATCAAAAGCATTGTGAATAAATGCGGGTACCTCCCCCTTAATCTGTATTCATTATACTTCTGTGGTCGAGTGCTATTAATTTAACAGCTGTCATCATTTTGAAAAAATCACGAACTGCTATATTTTCAAAAGCATCCAATAGTCTTGGAATCAATGTTGAGAGTAAAACCGGTTCTTCATCTGAATACTCAACAGCTTCATTTTCAAGTAAGATTCCACATTCAGGACAATATTTTGCCCTGTCAGGAAGTTTCCCACCACAAGAATGGCAATAGTTGAATGGTATAAAGACTTAACCTCGGCTCTCTATCTCTCGATAATGACATTTCCAACCAAGTGACGTCCACCTATTGTAACTGTGCAAAGATAAGTTCCGCTTGCTGATTTCAATTCAACAGGAATACGTTGAGCACCTGCTTCCAATATTCCGTTAAATACTGATTCACTTGTTTTACCGGTAATATTGATTATTAAAATTTCAACTTTTGATTGTTTTGTAAGTTCGAATGATATTTCAGTTTTACCTGAAGTTACATTTGGAGTTATCAATAATTCTTGTGCAGGAAAATCAGGCATATCACTAACACCTGTAATCGGAGACTGAAGAACAGGCAATGCTACAAGCGACTCATCTTTTAAGAGTGAACGGGTTTCTTCTTTTGTTGCACCAAACCATGTTTGAAGAATATCAGCATATACACGTCTGTAATCATTTTGATATTTGACATCATTGTTATTGTTTAATTCTGATAAATTTGGATTCTCACCATAAATTGCCGAATTTACACGTGTACCGAACACAAATTGAACGGATGCCGCACCATGATCTGTTCCCCTGCTGCCATTTTCAGCAGGTCTGCGACCAAATTCAGAAACAGTTAATCCAACAACCCGATTGGCAAAACCTTGCTGAAGCGCATCGCCGATAAATTGACTGATACCATTCGAGAGTGCATTAAGCAAATTAGGATGATTACCTCCCAAGCTTATATCTTGCTGCTGAACGTGAGTGTCGAATCCACCCATCGAACACATAAATACTTTTGTTTTTAATCCTCCGGAAATCAACCGAGCAATGAGCTTCATTTGCTGAGCAAAACCTTGTGAATATTCCACTAAATTCGAATTTTTGCCCTTATCAAATGCTGTTTTGATAACCTGAGAGTACTTATCAGATTCTAATGCAATAGTACGTACATAGTTAAACTCATTAGCGTAAGCTGTTTTATCATCAATGAGTTGCTCGTCTGGGGAAAGTCCTTGTCCGAGTTTGAAAAATGAATCAGGATCGGTAAGAGCAATTCCCATATCTCCTTTTTCACTTTGGAATGCAAGTGATAATGTACCGCCAATTTGAACACAAAGCGGGTCATCGGGAATTTCTGTTGGAAAATTAGGGAGACGATTGGCAAAATAACGTCCTATCCATCCGTCTGTCAGCCTCGTGTTCGGATCTGAGTTATTTAATCCCGAAAGCCAAATATCAGTTGATCTAAAATGAGAAAGATTTGGATTCTCATAACCAACCCCTTGTACGACTGCTAATCGTCCTGAATCCATTAAGCCAATGAATCCGTTACCATATACATTATTAACAAGTGCTGGATGAAAATAATAATTGGTATTGCCATATCTTTTGGCTTTATCCTTCGGAACTGCAATTTCCGGTCGCAGTTTATAATAATTATCATCTTCAGCAGGGATAAATGTATTTAACCCGTCATTCCCCCCAAAAAGCTGAATAATAATCAAAATTGCATCGTTTTCCATCGCTTGTGACCCCAAAACTCCTACAGGAGATTTTGCATACACCGGTATTCCGCCAATAAGTTGAGGAGCAAGGGCTGCACCTGCTGCAATCGCTGCCGATGACTGAAGAAAGTTTCTGCGTTTCATAGTTTTTTGTTCCTCAAATAATTAGCATAAATGAAAATCGGGTGCTTTAATAAATGCCATTAAAACGGCTTTGATTCCTCGTGCAGCAGATGTTCCTTCGTTGAGCATTGCTTGCCATTCGTAGGTAGGCTGTTTTTGCAAGAGTGCTTCCTCAAGGTAATACTTATGCCGTGAAGCAATCACAGGCTTCGGCAAAAAGAATGTCTCGAGTGCAGCTGTAAGTTTATCTGCGTCAGTATAATCAGGGAACTGTTTTGCAAGGTCTATCAATTCTTGATTCGACATTGCAGAAATTAATGCTGTTGCAAACTGCCTGCGATTGGGATACGTTTTAGTGCTTATCCATCTATGATACCCTTCCCAACCGGAGACATTCGGCGGATCCATTAATGTCTGTTCCATCGAAGCCATTGATGTACCGGCATCTGAAACAAAAGCTTTCGATAATTGACGGGCAAACCCTACTACATACTCAACAGGGGTCTTAATCTGCACACCGATATTTGCTTCATCAAAGAAATGAGCACTTTTGAGCAAAGTAGATATAAGAGGGCGAATCTGAAAATTATTCTGCTTAAAAAGAGTCGCCATTTGTTCTATAATATTTTCATCAGTACCTGACGGGCTGCTATAAATAAAATACCTGTAAATTTTTCGAGAAATAAACCTGGCAATTGCATCACCGCGTATTTCGAAAATAATATCAACGAGTTTATTGATTTCTTCTGTTTTTACCAAGTATTCGGTATTTGTATCAGTATCTCTGGCAACAATACTCATTCCGAGAACTTGTTTAGAACCTGCATCATGATCAGGCGGACTGAAATAGGTAGCATAAATTCCGTTTGGCTTCGGTTCATCATTGAAACGCCCTACTCTCCATCCTGTGAGTACTCTCGCTGCCTCCTTAACATCTCCTTCGGAATACTGACCTAATCCGCATGTAAACAGTTCCATCAGCTCACGACCATAATTTTCATTTGGGCTTTTTTTGGTGTTTAATACCCCACCAAGATAGACAAGCATTGCTCCGTCTAATGTAATATCTTTGGCAAATTGTTTAAAATTCCCAAGCCTGCTTTCCCTTATAAGTTTATTTTGACGGTAAAGCAGTTGAGGAGGCATATATCCTTCATCAAAGGTAAATTCACTCGTAAAATGACTGCTCCAAAACTGCGTAAGTTTCTCTATTGCAGGAATTCCTTCCTTACGCATCAGTTCTGCCCACCAACGTACCAAATCAGAATAATTTGTTCTCCATTGACCTTCGATACTGTTTCTTGTAAAAATATCTGCACCTGCAGGATTTTCCGTAATTACATCTATCCAAACAGGAGGTGTCGGCGCAGTGTCGTTTCCGGCACCTAAGAGTAATTCAACAGCTTCCTCTGGAGTTTTGCCTACAATTTGATTAGCAGCTGCTACCGTTGGAGCAAAAGTTATTCTGCGCAAAAGATGATATGCCTGATTAAGAGTAAGCGGAGTGACAAGCGGCTCTAATCCTGTTGAAAGTGCTGCTCTTTCCGGTATCTTATCATCCTTGTTTTCAATTCGCCCATCGTTTTCAAACCTTAAAAAAGAAAGAAAGGAACGTCTCTTCATTATGTCCTCCGTTACAAATTACTAATTAGAAAATGTACAGTTCTATCGGCAACAAACACTATATCGAAAGTAACAGAAGTTAAACTAAAAAGTTACGACAATATGTGTGTTATTTTTTAATTGGTGTCTTAACTTCAAGCGACACCGTTCTGCAATAATATCTACCTTCAGCCAATCCATTGTCATACGGAAGCGAGGAAGCACCCAATCCCTTTACTGAAGAAATGTTTGCAGTCGGTTTTAATGAAAGTAAGAACTCCTTAACACTTTCCGCTCTTGCTGTAGAAAGTTGCTGATTATGTTCTGCTTCACCTAATTTATCTGTCGAGCCGCTTATCGAGCTTACAGAAGTAGGCTGCATGGCTTCATTCACAAACTTTTTCATCATTTCTTTGTTCTGATCCGATATATCCGAACGGTCAAAATCAAATACGATTAAACTTAACCTGCTAACTTCAAATTGATTGCGAGATTTGATGATTGGGAACCAACATTCTGCAGTTACAGTCGAACCATCTTTTTGAGTAATTGACATCTTCCCGTTCAACGAATCAGTTTCATTGATTTCTTTTCCAATTTTTGAAGTTTCATCATTAGAAATTTCTACAGGAAGCGATGCAGGGGGCGCACCGTCACCTCTTTGCTGTTTTAGAATAGCACCCTTGTACGACATTGAAATATTCCACGAAGCAGCATTTTCAGGATGAAGCATACTTACTGCAAATACCTGTTTGTTTTGTACGGGAGCAAATTCCAAAAATTTGGAATGCACTACGGGGGAAAGCATGAATGCGTCATCGGATGATAATTCAGCTCGTCTATTCTCCTCATCCCCTTCTTTCAGTTTCTGGTTAGATGGTAATTCGGGTAAATCCCTTGTTTGAAGGACTAACTGTTCTTTAGGTATTCCCCAAGATTTGTTCATATATACAGCAACAGCTTGAGCACGTTCTTTTGCGAGAGATGTACGTTGGGATGAAGACGACAATTCCTTCCCGTCTGTAGTGCCTGTAATGATAATTTTTTGTTTAGAATTTGCAATAAGTCGCTTTCCCAAAAGATTCAGCATCGTATAATAAGTAGGCAAAGTCTCTTTTGGCAGAGTACTTTCAGAAAAAGCATTCTTATCAGCAATAGTTACAATATAACGATCACGTAACACAGCACTTGCACTGTCAAAGAAGATGTAAGGCAGAAGCGGGAAAGTCTGTGTAACAACTGTTTCCTGTACCTCGAGAGGAACGGTACTGACAGATTGCAACACAACCTGCGGAGGTATTGGTTTTGGAGCTTCGACCACAGCAGGAGGCGGTGGTGGCGGTGGTGGTGGCGGTGGTGGTGGTGGTATCGGCTTCTCTTCACCAAATTCGTATCGTAAGCCTAGTCCTATATTCAATACATTCACATTCCATTCCGATGTAGAAACAATAGAACCTATTCCATATTGGAAACTAATCTCAGGACAAATAAATATATTCGGCTGCATTTCGAAATTTGCCCCTATGCCACCGATTGCAGAATATGCAGTACCTAAACCGGGAATTTCACCTGCAAACAATGTATGTTTACGTGTACCGTCAGGAAAAAGAACACCGGAGGGAGATACAATTGCTTCAGTTTGTGTATAGTCCTTACCAATGAGAGCATTTCCTGCACTGAATCCTACTCTTGCATAGACAGGAATCTCTTCAACAGGATAAATCTTTGCACCGATGTCAAGAAGAATATACTGCAATTGTGCAGTATATTCATTATTCTGAACTAACGGTACATATTGACTTGTCTGGAGATCAAGAACTTGATAAAATGACGTTTCTGTTGAAAGAGAAGCAGGGCGGGAACTGAGAACAAGTCGCGCAGATACCTCGATGAAATCCGGCAAGAGTTTATAATCGAATGTAACCCCAGCAAAACATCCCGAAGATTGTCCCTTCGAGAATACACCACAATCATTTGAATTAAACAAAACAGGAAGTGAAGTTGAGTTCCAAACTTTTGAGTATCCACCTATAACACCAATAAAGTACTCTCCACGCAATTTAGGAATCGAATCGGTTTGAGCATCCTGTGCATAACCATGTGAAATACAAATAAAATTAAAGAGAATAGCAACAGAATATAATAGCTTCATACGCAAATTTAGAATCATGATTGAACCGAGAATTGGACAAACTTAACGAAATTTATGGTAGTCCAAAAGAAGCGAGGAAAAAAGTATAGCTTGGGATTTCCTTATTAAAAGCAATAAGAGATTTTGTAGGATAAAGATACAATTCACAATAAATAATTCTAAAGTCAGGATAAAAAGGATTCTTGATTTTCATTTTTCAAGAAATTCTTGCATAACCAAAGGAGGTACATCGCTATTGTATCCATTGAAAGAGTAAATTATCGGTTACATATTTAATATCTATAATTAGATAGAATTATTATTTGAACATTCGTAACCAAAAAAGTGAACAATCGTTCGCCTTTTCAATACATTACAAAAACGGATTCAAATTATTCCCTTAGTTTACCGTCGTGCATAGTGTTATTATATTTATCTTCATGTAGGTTGTTACAATACATTCCTTTTCATCATAGATACGGAATGTATGATAACAACAATTGATATGATTTGAAATAACGGAAACGATATTGTAATTATAATTATTGAATATACAAGTCAAGCATTTACTATTGATTATATGACCAAAATATTCGGTAAGTTCCAAGAGCTATCAGCCCAACTGAGTGCTGGAGAACATTCATGTCCTGTTCTCTCTGTGGTCAAAAAATCTTGTGGATTGATTGACTGCAGGATTTTGTGCAAAAGTGAAGAAAAAGGTTCACTTCTTCATTAGAATTAGACATAGAAGTCACCCCGGAATAGATTGAATCTCAATAAAAAAGGCGAACAAATATTGTTCGCCTTTTCATTAATAAGCAATAATATTCATAATCTATACTTACTTACGAAATCCCAATCATAGTTTTAATGGAAGTGATTGCTTCTTCAATAGGTACAATTTGGCGTTCTCCGGTACTTCTGTTTTTTAATTCAACATTCCCGGCTGCCAGATTTTTATCGCCTACTATCAGTTGCATAGGCATTCCAAGTAAATCCGCGTCATTGAACTTCACTCCGGGAGATACATCTCGGTCATCAAAGAGCACATCAAATCCTGCTGCTTTACATTCTGCATCCAATTGAGCGCAAGCATTCTGGACAGCTTCGGATTTTTTCATTCCTAAACCAAGTAAATGAATATCAAACGGAGCAATTGAAGGTGCAAATATAATTCCCTTCTCATCGTGGCTTTGCTCTATAAAACAAGCCATAATACGTTCAACCCCTATGCCATAGCTTCCCATGATTATCGGGTGTTCCGTTCCTGTTTCATCCAGGAAAGTGGCTCCGAGTGCATGGGAATACTTCGTTCCAAGTTTGAAAATATGCCCAACTTCGATAGCATTTACTACACGAAGTCCATTTCCGCATCCTGTGGGACATAGCTCCCCTTCTTTAATCGATCGAAGGTCAAAGTAACCCGAAATAGTACAATCACGACTCAAATCAATATTTTTAAAATGGAATTTATCACGATTCGCTCCGCTTACTAATCCGTTTGCATTTTCAAGGCGTTTATCTGCGTAAATATTCAGGGGTGTTTTCAGATTTATAGGACCTATCGACCCTGCATGAGCACCTGTCAAATCAAACAATTCGCTTTCTTCCGCATGGCGAATATGTGTAGCTTTTAATGCTGATTGTAATTTTGATTCATTAAGGGAATCATTTCCGCTCATCAAAATCAAATACGGAACACCATCAGCAAAACAAACCAGAGATTTTGCACAACGTTCTTCAGGAATTGAAAATTTATTGATTAAATCATCTATTGTCCTTGCTCCTGGAGTAGGAAACTCTTCGATACTTTGGGTATCAGCCAAACGTGACACACCGGGTAATGAAGATGTCGCAACTTCAATATTAGCTGCATAGCCCGAATCTTCGCACACTGCGCATGTATCTTCACCGAAAGGAGACTCCACCATAAATTCCTGAGAAGCACTTCCGCCCATTGCACCCGATGAAGCACCAACTACGAAAAACTTCAAACCACAACGGGTATATATATTTCTGTATGCCTGTTCATGCTTATTATAACTTTCATCCAATCCTTCCCAAGAATTATCCAGTGAATATGCATCTTTCATCGTGAACTGACGGCCACGCAGAACTCCTGATTTAGGACGGGGTTCGTTGCGGAATTTAGTTTGAATTTGATACCATATTTGCGGCATATCGCGATAGGATTTTATGTGCTGCCGTGCATGAACGGTAATAATTTCCTCATGTGTCGGTGCAAGTACCAATCCATCCCTGTTTTTAATATGGAACATGACATCACCCATTGCTTCCACACGCCCTGTTTGCTCCCATAT
>JACPWH010000031.1 GCA_016197185.1 Ignavibacteriota bacterium | reverse complement strand
TTTATCATGTTAACTCTAAAAGAAAAAAGTATTATTTATGTTTCATTGTCACCTGTAGATATGCGTAAGGCCATAAATGGCCTTACCATGTTGGTAGTCAGTCAACTTCAAAGTAATCCGCAATCAGGTGATTTATTTTTATTCTGCAATCGTAGTAGAAATAAAGTGAAGGGGTTGTATTGGGATAAAAATGGCTTTGTATTGTTCTATAAGCGATTGGAGAAAGACAAGTTCAAATTTACGCTTAATGATAAAAATACCTCTATTGAGATTAGCCAGAAAGAGTTAACTTGGCTATTAGCTGGTTTTGATTTTGCTAAAATGAGTGCTCGCCCTGACCTTGATTTTACAGATTATTTTTAAAAAATGCTGATTATTTATTAAGGTTTTGTTATACTTCAGAGATGGAAAATAGTATCCCATTACCGGACGATCCCGCGCTTTTAAAGGTGATGATTCTAGGCTATCAAGGACAGTTGGCTGCCCAAGACAAAGCATTAAGAGAAGAGCGAGAGGCGCTTAAAGAAGAACGCGAAACATCAAAAAAAGGGCGTTTAGTTTATGAGAAACTTTGTAAAGCACTGGCTCACCAAAAAAGTGAAATAGCATACCAACATGAAGAAATCAATCGATTACGTCAGCGTATTCAAGCGCTTTTAAATCAACGTTACGGTAAAAAGTCAGAGAAGCTCTCGGATAATCAGTTAAATTTGTTTGATGAAGCGGATTGCAGTGCGTTACTTCCGATTGAACTCCGTGAAGAAACACATGAAATTGTTATCTCTGAGCACACACGCCGATCGGTTGGAAGAAAGCCTTTACCAAAAGATTTACCCCGTGAAAAGATTATTCACGATCTTTCAGAAGAAGAAAAACAATGCACTTGTGGCCATGCGTTGCATTGTATGGGCGAAGATATTTCTGAGAAATTAGAGTTTATTCCTGCACAAATAAAAGTGATTGAGCATATTCGGCGTAAATATGCTTGTCGTCGTTGTGAGAGCGTAAAAATCGCAGCATTGCCTTTGCAAGCCATCCCAAAAAGCATTGCGAGTCCTGGATTATTATCGCATATATTGCTATGTAAATATGCGGATCACTTACCGTTGTATCGCCAAGAAATTATTTTGCAACGGATGGGTATTGATTTACCCCGTGCGACTTTATGCAGTTGGGTATTGCGTTGTGCTGAGTTGATGGAGCCACTGGTTGTTTTACTCAAAAATATGGTTTGCCAAGGCAGTTATGTTCAAGCGGATGAAACTTTTTTACAAGTATTGAATGAGCCTAATAAATCGAATGACTCAAAGAGTTATATGTGGGTTTATCGGGGTGGATTGCCTGATAAAAAATCGATTGTTTATGAGTATCAAGCCACTCGTGGGGGCATTTCTGCAGAAAAGTTTTTAGCTGGCTTTGAAGGTGTATTACAAACCGATGCTTACGGGGGTTACAATCGATTTAGTGTGATTAAAACAGTGATTCAAGCAGGTTGTTTTGCTCATGTACGCAGAAAATTTATGGATATTATTAAAGTCTCTAAAGCAAAAGGCAAAGCCTTTGAGGCGATTTTAATCATTAGAAAATTATATGCTATTGAAAAAGAAGCCAGAGTAAAATTTTTAGATTTTACAAAACGTCAAGCATTACGTCAGGAACGGGCTTTACCGATATTAGAAGAATTTAAAATCTGGTTAGATAACACCATCCAGCATGTGCCTCCTCAGAGTGAAATTGCTAAAGCCATTTCGTATACTTTAAATCAATGGGCTGCGATGACTGTCTACGTTAATCATGGTGAAGTTGAAATTGATAATAATCTGGTTGAAAATGCGATACGCCCGTTTGCACTAGGACGAAAAAACTGGTTATTTATGGGCAGTGAAACCGGTGCACGTGCAGGTGCTATTTTCTACAGTTTGCTTAATACCTGCAAAATAAATTTAGTCGAGCCTTACGCTTATTTCAAATATATTCTTGATCAATTACCTCGGTGTAAAACGGATGAAGAACGTAGAGCATTACTGCCGCAATTTGTTAAATCAGATCAGCTAACAAAGGGCTACCTGCAGTCTACATGGGATGGATAGTGCTTGCATAGAGTGTAGTTAAATTTACGCTTACTTAAAAACAGAGCATGTTTATTTTGAGGACTATGCCACCCGTGAGCTAGCAAAAGCCAGCATTTTTGAATATGTGGAAGTTTTTTATAATAACCAACGGCGGCATTCTTTTTTAAACTACGTGTCGCCGGTGGAGTTCGAAAGAGACTATGTTATGCAAGCAAGTGTTTCTCTTCTATCTGTCCACTAAAAGGTTGCAAGATCAATAAAGCGAGTGAGTCCTAAATGGTTATAAAGGAGAGATTTCTAAGAGCCTATTGAAAAACAGTTGAGTAGCAACGAGACAGCGATAAAAATCGTTACTCGGTTATTAAAGAGTCTCACTGTCAATCAGATCGCTTCTACGATTCTTTTTTTCCGCCCAAGTACCCCAGAAGAGCAGATACAATACTGCTTTCAACCGCGGTGGCCCATTTTTTATCATCAACGCTAAAGTGGCTGCTTAAAAGCATATAGCCACAAAATGAAAAGACACATAAAATTATAGCAAGGGTAACGAAAAAAAGAACGACTTCTTTGAAGCGTCTGATAGAAGCGTCCTGTGGCGGTTCGTCTTGTGACGAAGTGATACTTAAATTCAACTTCGGATTATTAGCCAACTCATTGATATCAATTTGTGGCATTACAATCCTACGATATCTTTTACAATTTTACGGTCTTCACTGACGACACCTAAGTGGTTTCCTTTTGCTTTTTCTGCTGCAATTTCTGTTTGTAATGAGGCGAGCTCCTGCTTACGTTTTTCTTCAGATGTTTCCTTCGCTATAGTTAGAAGCCTGGCAGCTAATGGATTTCCTTCGGCCCGCGCTTTTTCCAAGTCGGATTCGGC
>JACPWH010000269.1 GCA_016197185.1 Ignavibacteriota bacterium | reverse complement strand
GTCATAGTCCATTACTATTTCTGCATCTGCCAACTGTTTCGTCGTTTGTTTTATTATATTACCTGAGTAGTCAAATCCAAGTTTCTGACGGAACAATTCATTCGCCCCTTTCGTAGCCGAAAGTGAATCCAACCACTTGCGAGATGTATATTTATACTTCTCAACTACTTGTGCTTGAGGTAATACTGTACTGTCTATAAGACTCGTTTGTCACAAAAGAGTTTTAGGTTCCCTGCGCCTGAATGCCAAACGGCAGCTTGCGGTCACCCTTGCCGTCCAAGCTGCCGTTCTGAAAATACCTCAAAATGTGTCTGGTTATTTCAGGTCAATTCACTTGAGACTGTTTTTCTATTACCTCACTTTGGCTAAGGACTAACTCAAAATACTTTTTCTTTCCTTCGGAGCTTGAAGCAGAAAACCGAACAGAATAATTACATTCTCCACCATAATACTTTAGGATTTCTTTTATTCCATTGTCCTCGTTATCTGTAATACCCACTAAATTTGAAATTAGCCCTTTTTTTTGTTCCCCATTTCTCTTCTCTGCACATGAAGTTACAAATAAAATTACAAATAGAATTATATGTACTTTTTTCATATTCCTATTCCCTTAAAATATTTTTTACATTATCAACTGTATGTAGGATGAAGATTCCGACAATAGAAAACATGTATATTTAAAACTTTTTTAACATATATTTACGTCATTACATACGCATGTGTTTTATTGTAAGTAATCTCATAATTCTTGTATCTTTTCTTTTTGTATCATCTCTTTTACTTGCTTTGTTAGTCTCTTATCATATCTATCTGTATCATTAGTAAAAACAACTTTAGTTATATTAGTTAAAGGGTTAAGAAGGAAAATAAAGGTTCTTCCATCAGTAAACCTAATCCTATAAGTATAAGAAAAAATTAATTCTATTCTTTCAAATAAAGAAGCCTCAATTTTTATTCCACGAAAAAAAGCGTTTTCCAAGTAGAATTCTTTCCCATCAAAATCTATACTTCTTTGTCTATAAGTACCATATGAAAGGGAAAGTATAATGATACAGAAAATAGATACAACCAATACCTTATTAGGATCATCTGGATTTAACGATGTCACGATTATAAATAGTGAAATAACAAAAAAAAGTATAAACAGTATTGTTACTAAACCAATAGAGGGATGTAATGTATCAATTATATTGTTTTTCATAGTTTATATTTATTAGAATTTAAGATAATTTCATCTTTTAGGTGTTACAATTGTGGCACCTACTTTACCTGAAACATCTACACCCATTCCACACGCGGCCGTATACCCGAACACCACTCCACCAAATATAGTATTTGTTCCTTGCAAATTTGTTTTACTTTCTAAACTAAAACTCATTGGAACTAAAGGTCCCAATGGAGCAAAACTAAATGACCAAGGATTTTCTTTTTGAATAATATTACCTGTACTATTTTGAATTTGCGTTTCCTGCCCAATACTGCCACCTATTGCTCCTTCTACACCTATTTTTGAAGTGGTTGTAATAATACCATCTTTACACATAAAATCTATACCTGTTTTTTCAGTCCCTACAGAAACTTTTGCAACATCAATAGATAGACCATTAATATCAACATTGAGACCTTTAGAACCACCTGCAACTCTTCCTCCTCCAGTTATACCTGCCTCAAGTTGCGCTGTAAAATGGATTTTTTGAGCTTTCTTCTCTCTCATATTTTCATCCTCTTTTTTCTGGTCTTGCTGTTTTTTTTGACCTCCTGCATCTAAACAATCATCATCACCATGATAGACTTCAGTACCTGCCATACCTGATGGGTCAATGATTCTTAATGGATTATTATTTGCATACTGATATGGTGACCATGCCCTATATTTCTCCCACAAAGCATCAACACTCGTAAACCTATCACCATCCAGTTGTCTTACTCCCATATTACCCGTCCCGCTCTCCTCATCCTTCTCCCTATCAATAAATGACTTCCTACTACCTGCCCCAGTCTGTGCATACACCTTACCAAACGGCTCAAAATCATATTGGCTTATCACTCCACCCGTATCGTTCAACACAACCCTCGTACTCCCCAAGTGGTCTACAATCTTATACTCATGAGTACTATCAGGTCGGGTAGTAATGAGGGCGGAACTACCATTCCCATACGTCAAATACTCCGTAGGATAAAAGTGAACCCGATGCCCAATATCACTGCAAACGTTAGTCTCAATTGTTTCACGTCCATTATAGACAGCCAATTGCTGTTTGTTACCACCTAATAAATAATACGTCCATAAGTGATTATACCCTCCGTAACCATCTAAAGGAGCAACTGTGTGACGCTTACTCTCTCTTTCACCACCTGCGCTGTACCTATACTCCCATTGCCATTGCGGAGCGGCTACCGTATCCATATAACACTCATCCACCAAAGTACCGCTCGCGCCCCAATAACTCTTACCGAATT
>JACPWH010000030.1 GCA_016197185.1 Ignavibacteriota bacterium | reverse complement strand
AGAAAAAACGCGTCCTGAGACGCGTTTTTTTATTTCAAATCATTTGGATCAACACGCTTTGCATTAAAGCGATATTCAACACCAACAACAAAAGAAAGATCTGCCACAGAAATAGTATTGTGGTCAGGACCCTTGCGTTCTTCGTTACCTCTCATCCCTCGTAGAACCCACAGTACACGTGTGGGGTGTATCTCAGCAGACTTTTCAGAAACCAATTTCAATGCTCCGGTAATTTCTTTACCTGAAGTTAGCGAAATAGTTACCTCAGGAAGGTAAGGTTTCGTAAGAGGGTGACCTTTGTGTTTCCGTACATACTTTTCAATGAGTTGTTCAAGTGCACGAAGTGTGTCCACTACCGATAAGCCACTCGGGGCTTTCTTGGAAGAAATCTGAACATAGTAAACATTTTTGCGTTGTGCCATGATGGCCTCCTTATAAAATGAGCCTATGCCAACACTACTCTTTTGGGAGTAAGGAGTCAAACATGATAGAGTTGGTACATGTTGCCTAAAAAGTCTCTTGGTCAAAACTTTCTCACATCCATTCCGGCGCGAATGGCTATTGTTGAGGCGGGTAATTAACTCGTGCACTATTGGATTCTGGCGCTACAGTTGTTGCTCTTGAAAAGGATCGCGACCTCCTTCCGATTCTCTCTGAAACATTTAGTACAGAAATAGCAACAAAAAAACTTATTCTTATAGAAGGGGATGCTCTTACATTTCTACCTCAAGAAGCAATTAAAGGAAACTACAAACTTATTGCAAATATTCCATACTATATAACAGGAGCTATTCTTTCAAGATATCTTTCATCATCACATCAACCGTCGACTATGGTGGTGCTTGTACAAAAAGAAGTTGCAGAACGAACGTGCGCCCGCGATGGGAAGGAATCACTTCTTTCGCTTTCTGTAAAAGTATACGGTGATCCAAAGCTTGTTTATAGAGTTTCCAAGGGGAGTTTTAATCCAATTCCAACAGTTGATTCTGGAGTACTACAAATACAAAATATTTCTCGTAAGAACTTTAAGAATCAGTATCACGAAGATATGTTCTTTAAAGTTATCAAAGCTGGCTTTGCACACAAAAGAAAGTTTGTAATTTCAAATCTTAAAGAAAAAATACCTACAACAAATTGGTTGGAAGTATTTACGGCTAATAGTATTAATGAAAAGGCACGTGCTGAAGATATCAATCTTGCAACCTGGCTTGTTATTTCGCTACTTTAAAAAGCTTTTTACAATAGGTAACCATTGGATCAGTTTGAATCTTAATAAAATTATTCTGACTATACCCTTCTATTCCAAAGACTTTCACATTTTTATTTGTAGAATACGTTCCAAATAATCTATCCCAAAGAGTAAATACTCCTCCGAAATTACTATTTTGATCTTTCATTTCTATACCATGATGAACCAAGTGATACTGCTGTGTTACAAACAAATATGTAAACCATTCTGGTGCACGAAAGTATCTGGCGTGTGTTAAAAATTGATACGTTGAAGTAATACTAAAAACTGTAACAAAAAGAACTAATGGAAACCCTGCAATAAGAAGTAAGGAATACATTGTAAATAAACCAATCATTTCAAACCAAGAAGATCTGAAGCCGACACTTAAATTAAATTTAGTGTCACTGTGGTGTACAAAGTGAAACGTCCAGAATAATAAAAATTTATGACTAATGACATGATAAAGATAGTACAAAAAATCCATTAGGAATAAACAGAGAACAAATGTACTTATTGTTATAGGAACAGAATATACATGAGGAAGATAGCTGTTTGCTAGTGTAATAATCCCAAGAATACCCAAACTAGGCACAAGTAAGTCTTTGGTAAAACCAAAAACCTGAGTAATCATATTTGTTTTTGTGCTTTGAAATGCATAGATAGAGTCTTTTTTATATAAACTATATAAAGATTCTAAAAATGTTAGAGCAAAGAGTACTATTAGGAT
>JACPWH010000268.1 GCA_016197185.1 Ignavibacteriota bacterium | reverse complement strand
GGAACACCTCAATTCTGGACATGGACATCATCGTATTCGCCAAAGGGAATATTTCCTTATTCCATACCTCCGGATACGAGAGATACAGTTCGTGTTGTATTTTGCCCGAGAACTCCGGCAGAAGATAAATATGTGGATTGTGCTGCCAATATGAGGCTAGCAGCCAGCGGTAGCGGTTGGAATGCCTCGTATAAGGTTTTTCTCATAGGTAAAAGATCGTTGCTCTATAAACCTTCTCCACCTGCTAATGTATTTGTTCCTGCGCGCGTAGATACAATCAGTACACCAAGAATTATTACAGTAGTCATTCCATCAATACTTACTAATCCGGATCAATATCCGGTTACGATTGATTCCGTCAGCTTTAAGCCTGAAGAAAGAGTGTTTTCATATTCAGATACCAAGGGCAGACCGTTTCCAATCACACTTAACCCGGGGGATACACTTAGAATACGTGTTGATTTTAAACCGAGGGCAGCAAGAACTTATATTGCCAAAATGCTATTACACGTAAGTAACCCGTGCAAAGATATAGATACAACAGTATTGCTGTCAGGCAATGGATTTGCTCCCGCGTTCGGTTTGGATTTTAATTTTGATAATAAACGTATAGAAATTGACACATTTAAAATTACAACTTGTGATACATTGTTTATTCCGGTTTTCACAACACGGCAAATACCTGCTAACTTAGTTGATATTTTCTGCCGTTTAGGGTATGATACAACTGAATTTCGGTATGTAGGGGCTACATCCGATTATCTTAATACACAATGCTTTCCTGAATATTCTCCATTGGTTACTGCAAAACCGTCTCCGACGGTAGGAACTGAGTTCATATTAAAAAATTTCTGTTCAGTCGATTCCATAAAACCATTTTTAACGGCGAAATTTGTTTCGAAAACAGGAAATCGAACAAGTAAGCCAATTACGGTTGACAGCATTTCGTTTGATACTGAACAGACTATTTTATTCCAGATTCTTGCCGGTGCAGATGAAGGTAGGGTGATAGTTCAAAAAACAGAAATTACCATTATCGATACCGTTAATTTCGACAGTGTGCGAGTGTTGGATTGTGCAGACAGGACTATTACTATTAAGAATACGGGGGATGTACCTGTAGTGATTGATTCTTTGCCGGGGCTTGCAAAGGATATTTCGATTGTAGGGAGCATCCCGCAGAACAATCAATTGCTAAGTGTCGGTGATTCAATTGTTTATACAGTACGTTTTTGTCCTTCACGGGAATACCCTGCTCCTCCTCAAATAAAAGCACGATCGATAGTGCCATGTACTGTCTTTGATTCTACAAGTGTTTCAGGTCTCGGGTATGCTCCTGATATTCCAATGGGCTTGGCATTTTCGAATAATTTTGTTTTCCCCGATTCTCTGGCGGGAACACTTGGTGATACTGTGAGAATTCCTGTGTATATCGAAAAAGACTTTTCTGCAACATATAAAGGAACTACATATTGGCTGAAAGCCATGAATTTTGATGTAGATGTCAATTATAATCCTTTAACATTAAAATTCCTTTCAGCAAGTTCTTCAATTACTCAAAATCTTGCGATAAGTCCGTCACTTGGCACAATCACTTTGAATTATACAAATGTGGATGATGTGAAGGCAGGTCAAATAGCTGAGTTGAAATTCCTTGTGACAGTGCCGGATACCGTAATATCTCCTATGAAGGTAGTTGCAAGTAATTTCCAAACGGATTCATTGCAATTTATTGATATTATTCCTCTGGCTGGACGATCTCCGTTCATCACCGGGGGTAAATGTACGATTACAACCCTAAAGTATTCTGCATCAAACCCTAATTTATCTCAAAATAAACCTAATCCTTTTAATGGCTCAACTTCAATCGAGTTTTCTACACAGGAAACTGCGGCGGTAACATTGAAAATATACTCTATGACAGGTGAGTTAGTTACAACGATTTTGGACGGGTCTCAACTTCTTATAGGTGGTAGCTATAGTATAGACATTTCAGCAGAGAATCTAAACTCAGGTATGTACTATTATGTAATTCAAGCAGGGACTTTTACTGGATCAAGAACTATGAATGTGGTTAAGTAAGAAAAATCATTTATTTTGTTTTTGCAAGAGCTTCTTGCCTTTTAAGCTCTTGATCTGCCAAAAACGAAAAAGAAAAAAGAATCACGAGAAGAAACATTCCTTCTCTTAAATCAAATACGCTCCCTACAAAATTAATGATACCCATTGAAATTAACCCTGTTGCAGAGCTTATAGCTAAGAAAATGTAAAAAGGATCTTTTAATCTTTGTGATAAGCGGATACTTTGTAGTACTATTCCTCCGATGAGAAGAAAATAAAGAAGTGCAAGGGGAATTCCAAGTTTTTGTATCATACCTAAGTAGTTGTTATGAGCATACGTGTTAATAGAGCTTCGCCGTATGATAGCATCGTATCTACTATGCTCTTTTTGTAAGCCGACCCCACCTATCGGGTATTGTTCGATATCTTTTATAAGTGATTCGTTTTCATAAATTCTACTTAAATATGAAGGATCAGTTGCAAACCCTGCACTTGAACTAAATCGAGCACTTGCCACACCAATTGCAATGTCAGCTATTTTACCAAAGAAAATAGTACTTACAAGAATTACCACTGTAGCAATAGAAGTTGTTCCGATTAAGAAATTTCTTCGATATTTTCCTTTAGAAAGAATGGCGATAAATACTACTCCTACAGCATAACCAACCCAGGAAGCTCGAGCAAGTGAAATCATTAATACTGCAAAACAGAATAAATGGAAACAAAGTAAAGGAATTTTCCAGAATAATTTACGAGTATAGAGAACACCGGAAAGAGATACAAGACTTGCTACAGAAAAAACAATTGCCCCTTGCCGTATCCCTGCGTAAAACAATTGGTTGGCGAATTTAAAATTAGAAAGGGTAGTTCTGTAGAGGGATATATTTGAATAGCCTTGAGTTACGAGCACAATTGCACAAACAAGAAGAAGAACTCTTTGTGACTTTTTGTCAGTAATTAGCTCTTTTATCGGGAAATAGTACAGGATAATTAAAAATAATTGCCAGCCCTTGAGCCATGTTAAAAATTCAACTCCGTTTGAAAGTGCTATATACCCATTTAATGCCGTAAAAAGAAGAAATATATATAAAATCAAGTCAGCCCAATGAGAGAAAAGTTTCTTTTTTTTAAGTAAAATATGATTGAACATCCATATTGCTAGTGAAGCATGATAAGCCAATGCAAAAATTATAGGTTGCGAAGATGATTCATCTCCCGCTGCACCCCCCTTTGTATAAAAGAAATAACTTGATAATAATACTGAGTATAGCCATAATCGTGGAGATATGCAGTAAACTCCAATTGCAATTAAACCAGCTACACCAACTAATAAAAACAAATCCATTCCACGAATCAATGCTACAGAAGTTACAATTCCGTAAAGAGATATATATAAGCCTGCCCACCAGCCTGAAAACGGCTTTGAAATAATGTTGCTGCTAAATAATTTATGTGAGATTGTAGATGACATTTTTACTATTGCAATTCCTTATGAAAATATGAGCGGGTTAGTATGAATGTTGTTATAAAAATACCTAATTCCAGCAATGTTATTGCTATTGCCATTCCAATATGAAGGTAAAAATTTGTCAGAACAAGCATTAGCATAATCCCAATGAAACTGGCTATAGTATGCAATTGTGAAAATAAGGAATAATTGCCGGAGATGATAAAGTAATGTACGCGAAATATGTTCATGTTTGCTATGGTCACAGATACGATAAGTATTCTAAAAGTGACAATGCTTTCGGGAATTGATTCATGAGTAACTAATCGTAAAATTTGCGGCGCAAGAATAAAACAAATTGGAGCTGCTGCAAGTGTATAATAGTTAGAATATCGTTGCATCTTTCGAAGCAATTCAATGCTTTTTTGCTTATTTGTAGAGTATAAATGGTTCAAACGGGGTAATGTTGCATTTAGTAGCGTAGCTATTGGATATACTTGAAACATCCCTGCAACACGTTGCGCTAAAGAGTAATATCCAACAAGTGTTTTTGATACGAACAGACTAAAAATAAATACTCGTGACTGTGTGTAGAAGTTTATTGCAGCACCTGAAATAAATGTATTCCAACCTTCTTTAAGTTGAAATTTCAGATGATCTATCTTTGGAATTGTAAACTTAACGTTTAGTCTATAATGAGCAATATAAATACTAGCTATACCTATAAAAATTTGACCAACAGAATTAACCAATGGAACGAATATATAATCTTCAGGAGAACGGACAAACAAAATCGTTAGAAGTAAAATTACTGCTCTCGTTGATAAGTTAAGTAAAGAAATATAACGCATCTGCTCCAACCCCTGAAACAACCAGATGGGGAAGAGAACATCGCCTGCAACAATTCCGAAACTCCATAAATACAATACTTTCTCTTGATTGAATTTACTGACAAAGAAAGTTAGTAAAAACAATACTATGAAGGAAAAAAGCATGAAAATTGACTTGAGGGTAATCACTGCACTGAATATTTCCGAAACTTTTTCAGATGAATCTCTTGCAATAGCTATCTGTCTGGATGCTGAATAAGGAAACCCATAATTCGTAATCATGGTAAATATTCCGAGAAAAGATGCGGCGGTTTCCGTAAGTCCGAATTTTTCAGTACCGATTGTATGAACTAAATACGGAAGAATAATGAGTGGAAAAATATACCCAAGTAACTGAACAGTAGAAAGAGAGAGGAAATTATCGGTGATCTGCCGAAAATTCCCTCCCTGTAACTTAGCTTTAATTGTTTTAAAGTTTACCTGTCTTTTGAAGGATGCCATGCACAAAACCTTTTAGAATATGTAGTCTTTCCGAATTATTTCCGGTAGCAGCAAGCATTTTGAAGAAATAATAGACAGGTCGAATTAGTTTTACAGGCAGATTGCCATATCTCATATCAAGTATAATTATATTTCGCAGCTCATAATATTGTTTCCATGGAGCAGACTTTCTCAAGGTGTAAGGGATCATTCGCTGCATTCGAGATGAAAGTATAATCTCGCCTGTGTATCCATGTTTGTGAGCACGGATAAAAAAATCGGAATCATCTGCAAAAATAAAAAAACCTGCATCTGGTAAACCGATTGAATCAATTACTTTGCGGTTAACTATGGGACCTTCGAACGTAAGACCTTCAGCCGAAACAGAAGTGACATTCTCAATATCTTTTGCGGTGAACATCCGTTTCCACAAACTTTTGAAAGGGTTCGTAAAATTAAATTCCAATGTATCTTGAGGCAATGCAGAATTTCCCGATTCAAATCGAAAAGGCGCACGTATCAATGAATCAGAACTGAAATTTAACATTTTTTCCAAACAATCCGGCATTGCAACCACATCATCATCCATACACCAAATCCAATCAAATCCATGTTTGAAGCAATATTCTAAACCTGTTGCAAATCCACCTGCTCCGCCAATATTACCTTGTGTAATTATGGTAATGTTTTGTAGTGATTCAAGCCATTCCAAAGTTCCGTCTGTACAGGAATTATTCACTATAATTATAGCATCGGGCAATCTGGTTTGTGATAGCAATCCTGCAACAGTTTCTTTGAGAAGACTAAGACGGTTATAAGTAACAACAATAGCTGCAATTGTTTCCGATTTCACTATTTATACCTTTGTAAAGTGAAACAGTCCACAAGCATAATTAGAATTATCCAATATTCTTCCTTCTATATCAGGAAAGTAGTGGTTGTCATCGTCAATTCCTGATAGTTTAACTAATTTCAAATCAGAAAAATACTCCAAAATTTGCAAAGGTGCATGTATCCTGTGAGCATTAAAGCATAATCGAGGCTTCCCGACGGGTAAGGAAAAATACAAATTACCACCTTTTGCTAAAACCCGTGCAAGTTCTTTACATGCTTTCTTTGTGCCTTCGGGGTCTAAAGGATCGCCATAACGACCTAAACCGATATGTTCGGCTACATGAAGACATGAAAGTGATTTGATTGAACTATCCTTGTATGGCATGGCAAGAATACTGCCTGAACGTGAATCGAAATTAGTCAAATCAGCTAAGAGCGGTCTAATATCAATAAAGGTAACATGGGTTACTGCTGTGAGCATTCCAACAAAATCAATACGTGAAGCAACATCTACATGAGAGTCTGTTTTTGAATTGACAATATTCCTGAATGCCCATATATCCTGATAAAAGTAGTGTCTTAAAAAAGGAGTTGTAGATGTTTTGTCATGAATATTAGGGAAAGAATCTATTAAACGTGTTTTCTCTGAACCTTTCAGCTGTTTATAACGCACCCAATCGAATAGGAAGCTAAACATATTAGGGAAAGCTCTTATGAGCTTAATCGGATCGAAGAATACTACAATCCAGCGATAACATAAGTACCCGAAATTTTTTAATGGGTTATTAAATCGTACCATAATTACAATTGATAATAAGATGTTTTTTTATTGACTGATTTTTTCATTCGCCCATGTAGTGATAATATCTGTTTGTTCCTCAATTGTAATTGAAGAAGTATCCAAAAGACGGGCATCAGGTGCCTGAACAAGCGGAGATATTTCACGGTTACTGTCCAGCTCGTCTCTTTTCTCAAGTTCACGGGCTATTGTATCTGGAGAAACATCAATACCCTTTGCCTGCAATTCAGCCGCCCTGCGTTGTGACCGCTCGTCAATAGAAGCAATCATGAATACTTTAAGCTCTGCATTAGGGAAAACTACTGTTCCTATGTCTCGCCCATCCATAACCACTCCGCCTTTTTTTCCTATCCTACGTTGCTCTTTTACCATTGCTTCTCTTACAGCAGGGGATGCGCTTACTTCACTTACAAGTTTTGTAACCTCCGGCATACGGATTTCGCGGCTGACATCCACACCGTCCAACAACGTCTTCTGACCATTCGGAGACTGCTCCAATTGAATGTTTATTGATTGAACTAAGACCTTCAGCGGTAGGTTGGATATTTCAATTCCACGTCTGATTGCAGCAAGAGTAACTGCCCGGTACATTGCACCTGTATCAATATAAATATATCCGAGCCTTTCGGCTACTTTTCTGGCTGTAGTTGATTTGCCGGATCCGGCTGGTCCGTCAAGTGCTATAGTTATTCCCACAAATTTCTCTTAGTTTAGGGTGAAAGTAATTCAAATTCTTTAATTTATACGGATAATAATGATTGGATTGCTTCTACTGAAGTATCAAGGTTGCTAAAATTTTTGAGTACCAAGTTGGCTCCTTCCTGCTGTAGTTCTTCAACGGAAAAAAGCCCGGTAGCTACAGCAAGTACTGGAATGTCATTTGCTTTTGCACACGAAACATCTCCGGGAGCATCGCCGATAATAAGGGTAGTATCTGCTGAAAAATGATTTTGCCGAGTGAATATATTGCCACGTTCGATTGCAATCGGCGGTAATTTTTTTCTGTCATGATGGTCACATCCAAATGCTCCGAACGGAAAATAGATATCTAATCCCGTAGGCATAAGTTTGGAATAAGCACAATCTCGGTTGTTGCCGGTCAGGAGTGCAAGTTGAAAATCAGGATGATTGTGAAGGTGTTTTACAAGCTCCTTTACATTAATCAGAACATTTATTGTTTCCTCAGAACTGTGTTTTGGTGTGGCAATTCGCAATCCTTCCAGAAAGTCAATAGTGATGGCTTCATTTTCGGTTTGCGAAATTTCAAGATTAGCAAGTATTTCTCTAATAATCTGCTTATCTGTTTTACCGGAAAGAGGAGGAATTGCAGAAGGAGGAACGGAATATCCGATGGCATATTCGCAAGCGTATTCCATTATTGCACGTTGCGCAGAACGTTTCATCGAAATAAGTGTTCCGTCTATGTCAAAAAGGATAAGTTTTTTCACGGGATTATAGAACGTTTACAAGTTCATTATGTTGGCAGTTCGAGTTTATTGAGGTAATTTTGCTGTAATTGATATGGCATACATTACATTTTCCAAACCACAGAAATAAGAACCTGCACTATGATTGTATCCGGCAAAAATACGAAGCCGTTGCTTACTATCATCATTGTTAACTACAATGTGAAGGATTTTTTATTACAATGCCTCTATTCGATTGAACGCGCATCTACAAAAATAGATGTTGAAGTGATAGTAGTGGATAACCGTTCCTCCGATGTTTCAACCCTATATTTATCACCTCTTTTTCCTTCGGTTGAATTTATTGAATTGCAAGAAAATATAGGGTTCGGACGAGGAAATAATATTGGGATAATGAAAGCGGCGGGGAAGTACTCACTTCTTCTAAATCCTGATACAATTCTTGCTGATGATACATT
>JACPWH010000267.1:6031-23050 GCA_016197185.1 Ignavibacteriota bacterium | reverse complement strand
ACACACGGTCTAAATTCTTTTTTACTTTACTCCAATTCTTCATCCTCGTCTCTATTATTCCGGGCTTGAATCCACACAATCCCCTGACGCAATGCCCCTGCGATTATATATATCATCATGAAAGGAAAGACAGAAACTCCTTTTGTAATTACTCCGGCAATTACACCCGCTATAAAGAAGAGAAATTTCACAGGATTTCTTTTAATAGACCTGACTGATGGTCGCGGCATATTGTCATATTTTATCCTGCTTACCATCGCAAGCGACACTGCAATAGTTACGGAACCAAGTACTATGCTTTTAGAATTACCAACCATTCCCCAATTACTTAAAATTTGCCCTGCTTCTCCGGCATGAAAAAAAACAATATATGAAACAATTGTAAGAGCACCCGCTGGTATCGGCATTCCTGTAAAATACAATTTATCCTCTAAACTCGAGAGCTGGGCATTGAAACGTGCCAAACGAAAGACACCCGCAAGGGCAGGTAAAGCGGCAAGCAATATGCCATACGTAGGAACATCATAAAACTCCACTTTATATAGCATAAAGGCAGGAGCAACCCCAAAAGAAACTGCATCACATAACGAATCCAATTCAACCCCAAGTTCACTGGTGGACTTGGTTAGCCTTGCCATTACACCATCAAGCATATCAAAAATTCCGGCTATCAATATAAACACAGCCGCTTCCTTAAATTTCCCTTCCGACGTAAGAATAATAGCCGAAAAACCGGAAAATAAATTAGCCAAAGTGAATAAATTTGGAACTATTGAACGTGTAATTCTCATGAAGCAATATTGAATTTAAATAAGTACAGATTTTTTAACAGTTGTTAAATAAATCTGACAGTGAAATACAAATAACTATGTTGATTCTTCAACATCATCCTCATCATCCGGTTCCTTCGGTGGTAAGAGTGGTATTACCGACAGCAAGAAATCAACCGACTGTTGAAGTTTTTCTACTGTTCCACTATTATCAATTACAAAATCAGCTATTGCCTTCATGTGCTCCGGGGGAGCCTGTTCTTCCATCCGTGCTCGAATCTGCTCTTCAGTTAATTCACTACGCTCCATTACCCGTTTGACACGCAAATTATCAGGGGCAATCACTAAGATTACATAGTCGAATGCATCTTCCAAACCTATTTCGTACAAGAGAGGTACTTCAATAAAAATACAAGTTTCACCTTCGGATGCCAGAGCTTCAGCTCGAGTCAATAATTCATCAAGAACAAACGGATGAACAATCATATTCAATTTTTTGAGAGCCTCTTTATGTGATTTTTCCTCACCAAAGACTCTGGAAGCAAGATAGTCGCGATTTACCATCCCGTCATCACGGAAAATCTTTCCACCGAAAAACTCAAAAAGTTTCGAGCGAATTTCTGCTTTGGTTTCCATCAATACAGCAGCAAAAATATCTGCATTTAACACAGTAAAATTTTGCATTTCTATCATATCGGAAACAGTTGATTTCCCGCTGCCGATACCGCCGGTAATACCTACCAATATCGCTTGATGTTCATCTTCAGCAGATTTTTCCATCCGGTTTACTTCTCCATCGTCATTAAAACAATAATATTAAAACTTCCTTACTGAGCAATATCTTAATTTGAAAAAGGCGTGAGTAGAATTATCTGCAAACTCACGCCTCTACGATAGATCATTACTTGATTTCCATTCTTTATGGGAAAATACCCATTTGGAAATATGCCTGTGCAATTTTATCGATAGCAGAAATAAATGCAGCTGTCCGCATATCCTTCACATTGTCGCGTTTTCTCCAAATATCCATAATTTCATGATATGCCGTTATCATCGAATCTTCCAAGCCCGAGTTTACCAAATCTTCTTCGTCTGCGCCACGAATCAACAAATTCCGTTCTTCTGTTGTGAGTGACTTTCCGGTCATACGTTCAACTACTGAAACAAGACGCAAGTTACCGCTTTCTTCGAATCTCTTATCCATTCTACCAAAACGCACGTGAGAAATATTTTTGAGCCATTCGAAATACGACACCACTACGCCGCCTGCATTCAAATACATATCAGGAATAATCAAAACCCCTTTAGCCAAGAGCAAGTTTTCTGCTGATGCAACGATTGGTCCGTTAGCACCTTCTGCAATAATTTTTGCTTTGATATTTGGTGCATTACGGTCTGTAATTTGTGATTCAAGTGCCGAAGGGACGAGAATATCGCATTCATATTCAAGAACTGAGTTTCCTTCGGCAATAGTAGTTCCATACGGGAAATTTGTAATTGAACCTGTTGCCTTACGGTGTGCATCCAATGCTTCTATATCGATACCTTTAGGATCTACTACTGCGCCATCCCATTCAATAATTCCTGTTATAATAGCTCCACCTTCTCTTAGGAATTTTGCAGCATGATAGCCAACATTCCCAAACCCTTGTACGATAACAGTTTTACCCTCCATACCCGGAGTCATTTTGATTTTCTTCATCAACTCCACATCATTTAAGGTTTCGCGTACACCAAAATACAATCCACGCCCTGTAGCTTCGGTACGTCCGCGAACGCCGCCTTGAGGGATAGGTTTGCCTGTTACACAGCCGAGAGCATCTATTTCTTTTCCTACAAATGTTTGATATGTATCAGCAATCCAAGCCATTTCACGTGCACCTGTACCATAATCGGGAGCAGGAACATCCACAGACGGACCGATAAAATTCTTATGGATAAGCTCAACCGTATAACGGCGGGTAATTCTTTCTAATTCTTCTTCACTGTAATTTTTAGGATTAATTTTAATTCCGCCCTTGCCTCCGCCGAAAGGAACGTTCACAACAGCACATTTATATGTCATCAATGCCGAAAGTGCGATCACCTCATCTTGATTTACATTTTCGCTGTAACGAATCCCTCCTTTGCACGGTAATTTATGGTGACTATGCTCGGCTCTCCAAGCGGATATTACTTGGATTTCCCCTTTGATGCGCACTGGGAACTGCATATAATATACTGAATTACATGCACGAATTTGGTCCAGAAGCCCTTTAGGGTGTTCAAGCAGCATTGCTGCTTTGTCGAAATTTTGATTTACCGATTCAAAAAATGGAATTTCAAAATATTTTGGCGCGTTGCCGGAAGTTGAAGCAGAAGTAGCTCCCATTATATTATCCCTCTAATAGTTCAACAAATTAGTATAAAAATTAATAGTAATGTTTTTCAAAATTCTCTTAAAGATTTCCACGAATCGCCTGCTCGCGCTCGATTGCCTCGAACAGTGCTTTAAAATTACCTTTCCCGAACGAACGGGCACCTTTACGCTGGATAATTTCATAAAAAAGAGTCGGACGGTCTTCTACAGGTTTCGTAAATATTTGTAATAAATAGCCTTCATCGTCTCTATCGACTAATATCCCCAGTTCCCGCAGTGGAGCAATGTCTTCGTCAATTTTCCCTACACGGTCCAGAACAGTATCATAATATGTAACAGGTACTCGTAAAAATTCCACACCGCGACGTTGCAACTCAGAAACCGTTGCAATAATATCATGCGTTGCAATGGCGATATGTTGAACTCCAGGTCCGTGATAAAACTCTAAGTATTCATCAATTTGTGACTTCTTTTTGCCGGCTGCCGGTTCATTAATCGGAAATTTGACATATCCGGTTCCATTAGAAACAACTTTGCTCATCAGTGCCGAATATTCAGTAGAAATATCTTCATCATCAAATGTAAGAATGAGCTTGAAGCCCATAACATCTTCATAGAATTTTACCCATTCATCCATTTTGCCGAGTTCCACATTGCCAACGCAATGGTCGATATGCAATAATCCTACTGGGTTAGATTTTACTTTTCCTTCTATTGCACGATAGCCTGGCATAAATGCACCTACGTAGTTCTTACGCTCTACAAATCTGTGAATTGTATCTCCATACGTATGAATAGCAGATACTTTTACTTCACCAAATTCATCAGTTAAGGTTGTGGGTTCTTCATAGCTTTTTGCACCGCGCTCTGTAGTTGCTTTCCAAGAATATTCTGCATCATCAACCCATATAGCAAGAATCTTCACACCATCACCATGTTTGCTGATATGCTCATTAATCGGAGAATTAGGGTGCATCGGCGTAGTAAGTACCAAACGAACCTTATTTTGTTTCAAAACATAGGAGGCATATTCTCGTACCCCTGTTTCAGGTCCGGCGTAAGCAATAAGTTCATAGCCAAATGCCATTTGATAGTAATAAGCAGCTTGTTTGGCATTCCCTACATAAAATTCGATATATTCAGTTCCGTTCAGGGGGAGGAAATCTGCCGCTTGTGCGTCTGCTCTAATCATAAGATATAACTCCGTTTCATTAATTCACAATCATTTTCTAAATATTTCTTTTGCTGCATCTTCAATTGCAGCCACAAGACCATTATTTTGCTCCATCGTTCCCGTGCTGATACGAACGCAATGGGGCAGGGAGAACCCACCTAAAGGTCTGGTAATAAAGCCACGTTGTAATAATCCCATATAGAGTTCTTGAGCTTTTTCGGGTGTACCGGAATCAACCATCACAAAATTACCTGCTGAATTCGGAAATTTCAAACCTATTCTTCGGAATTCTTGGCTAAACAAAGTAACCCCTTCTGCATTTAACCTGACAGTCCTTTCCAAAAAGTCTTCATCATCCAGTGCTGCGATTGCAGCATATTGTCCGAGTGTATTCGGGTCGAATGGTAATTTCGTTCTGAGCATCGGTTCGATAATTTCTTTAGAAGCAATACCGTACCCGACTCTCAATCCTGCAAGACCATATACTTTGGAAAACGTTCTCAGTGTTAAGACATTCTGATATGTGTATTCCAAACTGTTGATGAAATCAGGATACATATATTTACTATATTCATTATATGCTTCGTCCATGATTACCAGTACATTCTCTGGAACTCGCTCCATAAGCCATGTATATTCTTCTTTACTGAAAAATGTTCCGGTTGGGTTATTGACGTTTGCGAGATAGAGGATTTTGGTTTTTGGGGTGATTGCTGCGGCAAGTGCTTCGATATTGAATTGATAGTCAGCGGTCTGTGGTACATAATAAGTATAATAACCATGCAATTTAGCTGCTACCTGAAATCCGATGAATGTGCCGTGAGAAGATACCAATTCGTCGCCTTGATCTAAAAAAGTTCTTAGCGCAAGATGGATAAGCGCATCCGAACCGCTATGACAAATTATATTTTCTTTTTGTAGGCTAAACTTCTCTGCAAGCTTTTCGCGAAGTTCCATCCCGCCGTCGGGATAGATAAACGACTTTTCTGCCCATTCGTGAACTGCTGCTATTGCCTTAGGTGAACTGCCCAAAGGATTCTCGTTGGAAGCCAGTTTTATTACATTCTCAATTCCATATAATCGTTGAATTTCGGCAACGGATTGCCCCGGCTTATAGGGTGTAAGTTCTTGGATATACTTCGGGAGTGCTATCATTCGTTTGGACTGGCGTTTTTAAGGGATTTCTGAATCCTTCGTTTTCTTAACTACAAACTTACAAAATCACAAATTATTGATGAGCGTAAAAAATGAAGCCAGCTAATTCAGATTTGAACTTATTTTAGTGTAAGGTATTGTTTATCAAAGAGCTTTATTGTTTCCGACTAATAATTATTCTAATGAGTTTACCTAATACAAGCTGTTATTTGCCGTAAATTGTTTCTCATTTCGACACAGTGTTGGTCTTACTTTAAAATTTTACTACAAAAGTCACAAAAGGACACAAAAGTTAACACGATACATTTTTTACACTTTATTACAAGTTTCTCTACATAGTGGAAGATGTGAAATGAGTATCTCCAATGCTCATTATCTATTTTCATTATCAATAGTAATCTATAAGAACCAGTGTATTCCGATTGCAAGTGAAAAACCTACAGACTTTATCGATCCGTCAAAAATCCGATATGTCGGCATAATTTCTATACTGTTGAAAGGAAAATACGGGCTGATTTGCTCTTTGAATTTTATTCCTATAAATGGTGAGAAGGTAGTCATTGTTCCTTTTATTCTGACAATAGGATAATTTGGATCGTTGTCATAATGATAATCTGCCCACATTGTGCCTCTTACATTTGAATCTACTACTCCTGAATAGGTAAGATACATCGGCTTTACTCCAAAATAGATACTTTCTATTTTTTTTGAGTCGGGATGAAATGAATATATGAAGGCAATTCCTACAAAACTTGAAGTTATTGAGTATTTCTGTCGGGTACCACCATAGTCATTATAGGATACCCTCTCTTCAGCTCCCTCAGCAATGTAGTATGAAAATGAAGTATTGATTGCAAATTTATGACGGGATGAAGTATCTGTCAACATCCATTTCCAATTAAAACGTGCCCCTATATCAAAACTATAGGGCAATGAAACGGCAGCCCAAGGAGCAGAAGAACTCCATATTGTAAGTCCAATATCATGATGGTTGGAAACACCATATAAACCTCTAAGTTCTGTCGGTATTGCAAACGGTAACACGGGGGGATTATACCCGTGAGCAGTTTGTGGATTACCTCTATCAAATAAATCTATGGTAGGACTATAAGCAGCAGAGAACAGAAGAGAATACTTTCCTTCCCCAAGTGTTTTTGCATCCTGCTGTTCGGATACATCAACCATCGTACAGCCATTGCAAATTACAGCAAGTATAAACGCTACAAGAATTGATTGAACATTTTTCATACATTCCCTTTATACCTTTAGAACCAATGTAATCCAACTGCGACAGAATATCCGATTACGTGTAAGCTGCCGTTCGAAATACGGAAAGTAGGCATAAATTCCAAACTTCTCAAGGGCAGATACGACCAAAGAGGTTCCTTGAATTTTACTCCGACAAAAGGTGAGTATGTTGTCATTGACCCTCTGATAGGGACAGTTGGATAATCAGGATAATTATCAAACTGTTCGTTTTCCCATATTGTTCCAATGACATTTGAATCAACCACACCGGAAAAATTGAAAAATGTTGGTTTGAAACCTGCATACATACTTTCTACTATCTTAGCATTCGATTCGTAGGAATAAATGAAAGCTACCCCTAAGTAATTTGTAATCAAAGAATATTTTTGATCGTTAAGACCATATTCAGAATGCGTTACACGTTTGTTTGGTCCGTGTGCAGTGTAATATGAGAACGAAGTGTTGATAGCAAGTTTGCTTTTTGAAGTACTGTCTGACAGCATCCACTTCCAATTGAAACGTCCACCGATATCGTAGTTGACGGGAAAACTTCGTAAAGCACCGGGAGCTGATGAAGTCCACACTGATAGACCAATATCATGATTATCTATAATACCATATTGAAGCCGTACCTCTACCGGTATTGCAACCGGAGGTAACGGGGGGACATAATCATGAGCAGTCCGTTCATCATCTCTGTGGAAAAAATCCACAGTAGGACTATGTATGAAGATACCTCAAACCTACAAATATTGATTATTTTTCTGTAAATCTTCTCAAAATTTTTATAGCCCGTAATAATTATTACGGGCTATAAAGTACTCAAAAATACGAAACAATAATAATGTAGTGTTACCTATTTAACACAACATTAAACCTGACTATTCCTTTCGTCGTTTTTACTACCACTATATACATCCCGCTTTGCACTTCCATTCCTGAATTATCATCACCAAGCCATACAAAGTTCTTGTTTCCGCCAAAAACATCACCCGAAAAAGTTTTTACCAATGAACCTAAAGTGTTGTAAATCTCTACCGATGTAATTTCTACACCGGATGCCAATTCGCTACATTCAATTTTCAATTGCGAGGTGAAGGGATTGGGATATGCCGTTACACGGATTACGTCTTTTCCACTAACTGTAATATTTTCATCGATAACTAACGAAATGTTGTCATCGTCATCATCATTATTATTATCATCATCGTCCGGTTGGTAGAACAAGTAATCATCCTTTGGCATTCTCCATGGTTCAAGGGCAAGGAAAGCAGTGTACATCGACAGCACCCGATTTCTCCTGCTTATATCAATTATTTCTTTTATTACTTCATTCGTTACCGTTCCTGTTTCCAACTTCGAAATATAATTGCCATTCCAAATCCTGCGTATCATTTTCAATGGATCCGGCTCGGGTACTGCATCAAGGCGCACTTCCTTGTTAAAAGGCTGATCCTGATAGAAACCAGTTGCCCTGACTACAACCGGTAATTTACCGTAATATCTTCCCACCTGAAATACTATACCCGCATCTTTTTGGGCTTGGGTTGATATTTGGTCATAGCGGCCATAGCAGAATCCATCATCAAGTGTGGTATATAATTCCAACGATTGAATTTTCCCTTCTGCACTATTGAGAAGATTTGAAATTGAAGTGGAAAGTGCGACGGAAGTTTTATTTGCATCCAGATAATTGCCACCCGACCATTTTACAAGATAATCATACAAGTAAAAATTGCCGTAATAATAGTTGGAATTTTGAATGTATGTTCGACGGGCATTTGAGAAATCTATGCAGTTGACCTGAGGAATATAATCATTAATTATTGAAATTTCAGCAATTAAAGGATTTGCTACTTTATAGTTCCCTAAGCCGTCAGAATTTGAGATTAATATAATATTTGCCTTCCCGCTCGATCTCTTCAGATATTTCATGGCGTTTGGCAACGAGAGCTGGAGATAGGAAAATATTGCAAGCTGTTCATCTTTGATTCCCGCAAAGGTCGCATTGATATTTTCAGCGGTAGCACTTATCCAGTTTTTGGAAACAAGCTGTTCGGTATTGTTTGACAGCAGAATATTAAATGAATCTTTGGCGGCAAAAGCATTGAGAATAGTGTTTTGTAATTCTTTCAATATATCCTTTCTACTTAATGCACTTTGGCTTGCATCGTAATCGACAATAAAGAGGGTTTTCTTCTTGGTCGTTATATCAACCGCCTGTTTGGTGAGCATTATAAGTTGATAATATCCTTCACCGGGAGCATCTTGATAGCATTGCAAATAAAATCCGTTTTGAAGGGGACTTGAATACCTGATTGAGGGTAAAGAAGGGAATGCAGAATTTTTCAGCCATACTTGCTTGCCTTTACCGTAGAACGGGTCATCTACATCTTCAAATACATATTCCGACATAGATATTGAAGGATCAGTCCATTTGGAATCGGTAAGAGCTATTACCCGTAATTTAGTGAGCGGATTGAGCGAAACTTGCAACAAAGGTGTGTCAAGCAGGGCAGATACTGTTTTCGCAGACCAACTTGCAGGTTCGAGCCACGAAATTTTTACGGTGCGCGATGACGATCCCACAAGCGGGAAAATTCTGAATTCATAGCCGGTTTGAGACCTTTTATAAAGGATTGAAGGGTCTCTTCTGCGACTTACGATACCTTCATATATCTGCTGGGCTTGCCCTTGATCCATCAATACTGCCTTAACAATAGTATCCTCCACCCAAAGCCATGAGTCAATCATAATTGCATTTGGGCTTAAATCGAAGAAATATTGGATTTCAAGTGTATCGGTGCTTTTGGTCATAGTACTTCCTTTTGATGAAAAAGTTAGGTAAAGACCATATTCGAAATAAGCTCCTGCAGGCTTTACAGTAAGAACCGCAGAATCGATTGTCCCGCGACTATATCGCCACGTTTGTTTTACATCCTGAACCTGCAATGTATTATAAGCTCTCAAATCTCCCGAAAACAGGAGGAATAGTCCTGTAATAAAGAATAATACTAACGTATTCATAAATACCTCAAAAAATAGTAGAAAAAAACTGTAAGTGAGAAGATAATTATTATGTAGTGCTATCTGGTAAATACTACCCGGCTGATGAACGATAATACCGGTATTCAGTCAGTGAATTGGTTTTTGATAAAAAAAATTACGCTTAGGGTATTTATCATAGAGTTTCTTTCTGATAGTAACACATCCTTACCATTTTTATCACAGGATTTTTAGAAATAAAGTAATATTGTTTGCGAAAGAGAGGAAATCTCACATCTTTTTGGCATTGCTAAATTGCTTTACACAATTGAATTGCCTCACAGTAACGGCTGCACAGCGATATTCACAATTCCTACCCATTTTTGACATACTAATGGTAAGCATAGTTTCAGTTGGATTCTATGTGATTAGGCTATACTGAACTGTAAGAACAATCCCTAAAAATAAGAAGTACCCTGATATTCCCGGTGATCACATGAATGCCAGAATTGGAGATTCATTCAGCACTGTGAATTTGCTTGTCCATACTGATATACCCGAACTCTTTTACTCATGATTTTAATGAACAAGCCATGTTTTACGATTTTCCTTTTTCCTACATTCTCAAAAAATTGTAATTTGCAGTTGGATTTGTGTGCAATTACAGATTTAGATTCGAGCGTTTCTCATATTTTATTCCTGAATCAAGGAGATATTCATGCCCCAGATTACTATAGACGGTCAGCGTATCGAAACTTCCGCCGGAAAAACCATAATTGAAGCCGCATTAGATAACGGCATAGATATACCTCATTTTTGTTGGCATCCCGGTCTTTCCGTCTCGGGTAACTGCCGTATGTGTTTGGTAAATACCGGTTTCCCACGTAAAAGTGCTGATGGCTCGTTGGAACGCGACGAAAATGGAGGCAATGTAATCAATTGGGGACCAAAGCTCGCAATTGCATGCGCCACCCCCGTTGCCGACGGCATGGTAATCGACACCCAAGGTCAACGTACAGAACATGCTCAAAATGCAATCATGGAATTCCTCCTTATCAATCACCCCCTCGACTGCCCTATTTGTGATGAAGCAGGAGAATGTAAACTTCAAGAATACGCTTTCCTTCATTCAAAGGGTCAAAGCCGCTATAATGAGAAAAAAAATCATAAAGATAAAAGAGTTGAATTAGGTCCAAATGTGATGTTCGACGGTGAACGTTGTATCTCGTGCTCGCGCTGTATTCGGTTTGCAGACGAAGTAGCCAAGCAACCTGTTCTTACATTCGTTCAGCGTGGTGATCATGTTACTATCGAAACGTTCCCGGGTACTACTTTCGACAGCCCCTATTCAATGAATGTGAATGATATTTGTCCGGTTGGCGCGCTTACCAGTATGGATTTCAGATTTGCTTCCCGTGTTTGGGAAATGAGCTTTACGGATTCAATTTGCCCCGGATGTTCACGCGGATGTAATATCAAGGTCGGTGTACGGAACAATGAAATCCTCCGCCTTGAGCCACGAACAAATATGCACGTCAATGAGTATTGGATGTGTGACAATGCACGTTTGACCCAATATAAATTCGTAAATGAGAACCGCATTTCATCCCCGATGATACGTAAAGGTAATACACTCGTCTCTGCATCATGGCAAGAAGCTACTTCTCAAGCAGCAGATTTACTAAAGAAATTCAAACCTTCTGAAATTATGGTTGTCGGTTCAGCCCGTGCAACCAACGAAGATAATTACCTGCTTGCCAAATTTGCTCACAACACCATCAAGACTAACAACATAGACTTTCTTCGTCATATTGACAACAGTTTCAGTGATAATTCCCTTCGAACAAATGACCGCACTCCAAATGCTCACGGCGCAGTTGAAGTAGGAGTTAAACACGAGCAACCCTCCGGTGTTTCGATGAGCAATCTGGCTGAGAGAATCAAGCAGCGTTCAATTAAAGCACTCTATGTAATGGACGGCGATATTGCTGCAAATTCAAGCCTGACAGATGCACTTGATGACTTAGATTGTCTGATTGTCCATGCAACAAATCATAATTCTACAACAGAACGTGCTCACGTTGTGCTGGCAAGTACTACCTACGCCGAACTCGAAGGAACATTTACAAATCTCAACAAACGTGTTCAATATGTTCAGCCTGCTGTTGCTACCCAAGACCATGAGCGTATCGAAGGTATGCAAATGAGTCGCTGGGATAAATTCGGTGCGCCTAACGACCGATGGGCGAGAGGAGAACGTCGCAATTGCCGCCAAAACTGGGAAATAGTTCAGGATATTGCGAATATGCTTGGTGCAGGATGGCATTATACCAACTCTGAAAATGTATTTAAGGATATAAGCAATCATGTCAGTGCTTTTTCGGGTATGAGCTACGACCTTTTGCAAGAATTCCAAGGGTTGACACTGGGTAAAGCCGGATCACCTGAACCTAAAGGCGTGGTCTATCAATCCAATTACATGAAGCCGAACTAAAAACGGAATACATCAAAACAAACAATATTCATTTTCTTTGATGAAAGTATTATGTCTCCTTTACTTACTGATATATTGATTTTGCTGGCTAAAGTCTTTTTAATTGTGAACGGACTGCTGATGGCTGCGGCATATTTGGTGTATTTCGAGCGGAAGATTTCTGCATGGGCACATAACAGGATAGGTCCGAACCGTGTGGGACCGCTTGGGCTTTTCCAATCGTTCGCCGACGTGTTCAAATTGTATCTAAAGGAAGATATTATTCCGACCCTTGCCGATAAGAAGCTCCACTTCATAGCTCCTATTATTTCAATTGGTGTTGCGATGGCTGTATATGCAGTGATTCCTTTCGGTGATTCCTTTATGGTTGGCGGTAAAGAAGTATTCATGTCGGTTGCGCCCGGAGTTAACATCGGATTATTGTTTGTTTTTGCAATGTCCTCTGTTGGTGTATATGGAATTACGCTCGCAGGTTGGTCATCCAATAATAAATATTCACTTTTGGGCGGATTGCGTTCTGCTGCACAAATGATTTCTTATGAACTCTCTATGGGACTTTCAATTATCGGCGTTTTGATGATTGCAGGTTCGCTTGATTTAACTCAAATTGTTCATGCGCAGGCAGGAGGTAAATGGAATATATTCCTACAGCCGCTTGCATTTATTATTTTTCTGGTAGCATCGTTTGCGGAAACAAACCGTACCCCGTTCGACCTTCCGGAAGCTGAACCTGAATTGGTAGGCGGCTATCATACTGAATATTCAGGTATGAAATTCGGATTGTTTTTCCTTGCTGAGTATGCAAATATGGTGACGGCATCTGCAATGATGGTACTTCTCTTTTTGGGTGGTTGGGAAATGCCGGGGCTCTACGAGGCTCTTGCCCTTCCCGCAGGATCGCCGTTAGTTGCACTTGTACAGTTTGGGGTTTTTGCAGCTAAATTAGTCCCTATTCTCTTTTTCTTTATATGGGTTCGGTGGTCTCTACCCCGTTTCCGTTATGACCAATTGATGAATCTCGGCTGGAAGGTGATGTTGCCACTTGCCCTTGCTAATATTGTTATTACAGGTATTGTAATGACACTTTTGAAGCACTACGGAATTATGTAATCTATTCTCAAATTAAACTAGACCAGTATCATGAATGTTAATCACAATACCGAAAAAGACCGTCTCAATTTTTGGGAAAAACTATATCTGCCTGAAATAGCTCGAGGCTTGGGCCTGACACTCAGGCAGATGTTCAAGAAGCCAATGACGCGCCAGTATCCTGAGGAGCGTTGGGAGCCGACGGGGTCATATCGTGGTCGCCCTGTATTGGTTCTGGAGGAAGATGGGGAACGTTGTGTAGCGTGCAGTTTGTGTTCACGGGTGTGTCCTGCTTTAGCAATCGAGGTACAAGCAGCCGAAACGACCAAGGAGAAGGAACGCTATCCGGTTAAATTTGAAATCAATATGCTTCGTTGTATTTACTGCGGTTTCTGTGAGGAAGTATGTCCTGAGGAAGCAATTGTGATGAGTAAGGACTATGAGCTAATCTTTACCAACCAGGAAGACGCAATCTTAGGGAAAGACAAACTCTTGATTCCAATCGCGCAGTTGCAGGATCGTCTTGAGTTTTTGAGAAGATTTAAGTAGATTAGAAAAAAAGAATATATTATTGTTAGATAATTTGGTAAGTAATTGAACCCTTCGACGGGCTCAGGGTGACATAAATGTATGTCATGTTGAGCCCGTCGAAGCATTTGATTACTTACTATTTTTTGGTAATTTGCTTATTGAGTAAACATTTATATTTATTGCGTCATAGCACTAATATAATAGGAAGATTCACCTGTGCACACCTTACGAATGGGATGTCATTTATGCAATTATTCTCATAATAATTCGTTATAAATGAACCGTAAAATGCAACAATAATTAAGCTACTTACGCCAAAATGTAAGTAGCTTTTTAATATAATGTTCAACAGTTTACAAATTTACTTAGGTTATTCAAATTCACATACAAAGGAGAGTTTCCATGCAAACAACAATACACAAGGCAAATACACGCGGCGGAGCAGATCATGGATGGCTGAAAGCCAAACATACCTTTAGTTTTGCAAGTTATATGGATCCGTCTCGAGTGCATTTCGGTGTGCTTCGAGTATTGAATGATGATATTATAGCAGGTGGAGGCGGCTTCCCCACCCACCCGCATGATAATATGGAGATTGTTACTATTCCTATCATAGGCGCACTTGCCCACCGTGATAGTACAGGAGGTAACGGAACAATTTCCGCAGGTGAAGTGCAGATTATGTCTGCAGGCACCGGAATCCGTCATTCGGAATTTAACGCTTCTGAGGATGAAACAGTAAACTTACTGCAAATATGGCTTTTCCCAAAACTTCGTAATATCCAGCCACGCTATGACCAACGTGCATTTACTCCCGAAGAACGGAAAAATACTCTGCGAGTGGTAGTTTCTCCCGAAGAAAAGGATAATGCGCTGTGGATAAATCAAGATGCGTATTTTGCGCTCGGCAATCTGGATAAGGGTGTTGAGGTTAAGTGGGATATCCGCAACGAAGGCAGCGGAGTGTATCTATTTGTAATCGAAGGAGAAATTGATGCAAACGGTATTAAGATAGAACGGCGTGATGGTATGGGAATTACTGAAACGAATGAAATTACAATTCGTGCTACAGACGAAAGCATCGTGCTATTGATGGAACTTCCTATGCGGTAGTAAAGTTAAATACCAACCTAAAAATTTGTGTACCTTGTGCAACCCTTGTGTTCTTTGTGGTAAAAGAAAAAACACAAAGTTCACAAAGTATTTTCACAAAGGCCACAATTCGATTTCTTCAAAAAATCATGTTTAACATTCCTCCAAATACTATGAGAACTTCTATTATGTTTACATTTTCGTTCTGCCTATTTGCATACTTTGCACTCGTAGCTACAGCCAAAGAGAAAAAGTCTATTGCACATGATAAGAAATCATGCTGTTCAACTGAAAGTTTTGCATCTCTAACATCAGACAAAACATTCGTTAATGCCCATTTGGATCCTCTGCCTCTTAATTTTAGTGCGACTACAGGAACATGGGTTACTCTCAAAACATCAGATGGAACGGATACAAAAATATTCGAGGTAAAATCAAACAAACCTACAAACAACATTATAATCATGGTTCACGAATTTTGGGGCCTGAATGAATATATCCAACGTGAAGCTGAACAACTTCAACAATCATTACCAAATGTTACTGTAATCGCCGTTGACCTCTACGACGGAAAAGTTGCAACTGACCGTGAAACCGCCGGAAAATACATGAGTGCTGTAAAAAAAGAACGTTGCGAGGCAATTATCCACGCAGCAATAGCTCATGTAGGTACAAACGCAAGGATTGGTACAATCGGTTGGTGCTTCGGTGGGGGATGGTCGATGCAAGCAGCATTACTTGCAGGGAAGCAAGCATCAGCATGTGTTCTCTATTACGGAATACCGGAAACGGATATTGCAAAACTCAAAACACTCCACGCTGATGTACTGGGTGTTTTCGGGAAAAAGGATAAATGGATTAACCCTGAGGTTGTAGCAAAATTCGAGAAAGATATGAAACAAGCCGGTAAGAAGCTGACCGCAAAATCATACGATGCTGACCATGCGTTTGCGAATCCGAGTAATCCGAAGTTTGATAAGGCGGCTACTGAGGATGCGCGGAAGATTACTTTGGATTTTTTTAAGGGACGGTTGAAATAGGAACAGAAAGCTATAAAATAAATTTATCAGAAAAATAAATGCCTCAATCAATTAATGATTGAGGCATTCTATTTATCGAATCTAAATTTTCTTACCTAACTAACTCCATAGTCTTCTGCTGCACTCCATCACTCGTTTGCAAACGATAGAAATATGTTCCGCTTGCCGATTGTGATGAAGTAGGAGCAAATGCGTAAGAATGTTCACCTGCTGCTAATTCTTCATCCACAATTGTTTGAATATAATTCCCATTTACATCAAATATCTTGAGTGTCACTTTATCACTTTTAGGGAGTGAGAAGTTGATTGCAGTATTCGATTCAAATGGATTCGGAGCATTGGTCGGTTCGATTGCACCTCTGCTGCCCGGATTCATCATCTGTGGAGTAAGCTGTCCTTGCTCATCCAATATATTCTCGTCACCGTTCCACAGCATGAATCGTGCAACTGCTTTCTTCTTATCCCCGTCAGCAAATTGTTTCCAGAATCCACCGTGATGAGGGAAATTCTTTCCGTCTTTTAAGTCACCTTTATGAGATTCTGCCCATGTTTTGAAAATTTCACGTCCTTTTTCTTTCCATCCTTCTACTTTTGGCTTAGCAACTTCACCGATAGATTTCAGGGTTGTTGCATATTTTACAGCAATCGGTTTAAGTTCTGAGAATAGTTGGTCGCGTTGCTCTTTAATCGATTTCATACCGTCACGACTTGCTTTTAGATTTGTGTAGTCTTCGCTTTTCCATGATTCACGCATTGATTTTACTTGAGAGATGGCTTGTTTGCGAAGTTCTGCTGCACGACTGCGGAGTGCATTAAGCTCTGTAAGGTCGGCAGGTGACATTGCACCGTCAAGCTGCGTTTTCCATTCACGAAGCGATGGAAAAACTTCTGTTTTAGCGAACTGCGAGATTTTTATGTGTAGTTCCTGACGGGCAGGAGATTTTGGCTCTTGGGCATTAGCACTGCCAATAATTGCAATAATGGCTACTGCGCCAAGAATGCCTAAGAGAATTTTACGGAAGGATTTCATTGATGTCTCCAAATTAAAAATGGTAATTGTGATTTCGTAAGTATAGAGCATC
>JACPWH010000267.1:0-5990 GCA_016197185.1 Ignavibacteriota bacterium | reverse complement strand
TCTGGCTTCGGTTTAATGCAAATCTACACTACATTTAAATTTCATACGGTTATAGTCGTATGTTACGTGAATTTTACGCAAGAAGCCGACAAAATTCCGGTAATTTTGTAATTGTTAATATCAGTAACACTAACACAACATTATAATGACACCCAAAAAACTCTTGGTAGTAGATGACGAACAGGATATTGTTGACCTCATATCCTACAACCTCAAGAAGGAAGGATATACGGTTCTAACAGCAACAAACGGAACTTCGGCTCTCGAAGTTGCCAAACAGGAACTTCCCGATTTAATTATTTTAGACATAATGATGCCCGGATTGGACGGTTTTGAAGTTTGCAGAATGCTCCGTCAGTTTCCGCAGACTTCACAAGTATCCATTGTATTCCTAACTGCTAAAACAGGTGAAATTGACCAAATAATAGGTCTTGAACTTGGTGCAGATGATTATATTCAAAAGCCTGTAAGTCCCCGCGTGCTTGTTGCGCGGGTAAAAACAATCCTCAGAAGAATGGCTGAACGCGTTCGTACAGAAATGATTGTAGCCCCTGAAATGCTATGTATTGACACACTCGAAATCAATCGCCAAAACTATACTGTCAGAATAGACGAACATGAGAGTTTCTTTCCGAAGAAAGAATTTGAACTTTTGGCTTTTTTAGCGTCCAATCGCGGTAAAGTATTTACACGTGATTCACTATTACGCAGAATTTGGGGCGAAAGCGTGTATGTAGTTGATAGGACAGTTGATGTACACGTTTCTAAAGTACGCGAGAAATTAGGAAGGTATGCCCCGCTTGTAGAGACTGTGAAGGGTGTGGGGTATCGATTCAAGGATTAAGTCGAATAAATTCGGTATAAAAATTAATAGCCCACGAAGTTTTTCGTGGGCTATTTGTTTTGCTTCAGATTGTCATTATGAACGTTAGTGAAGAATCTCCGGTAGAACGTGAAACCTGTTAGACGGATATACTAACGGAGATTCTTCAGTCGAAGACTCCATCAGAATGACATTATGAGAAATTTAGCATACCTTTTCTTACACATTAAACCTGAAATACAGCACATCACCGTCTTGCACAATATATTCTTTACCTTCTACTCTGTAAAGACCTGAATCCTTCACGGCTTGTTCACTACCCAAGCGTTCAACATCGGCATATTTCATTACTTCTGCCCGTATAAATCCTTTTTCAAAATCAGTATGGATCACAGAGGCAGCTTGAGGTGCAGTAGAATTTTTCTTGACAGTCCATGCACGGACTTCTTTTTTCCCTGCGGTAAGATAGGTGACAAGTCCAAGTAATGTATATGCTTCCCTGATTACACGGTCTAAACCTGATTCTTCCATACCCAAGTCTTGTAAGAAAAGCTCACGGTCGTCAGGATCAAGTTGCGCAATCTCCGCTTCAATTTTCGCACAAATCGGTACGACAAGTGCGCCTTCTTCGGCAGCGATCTTTCGTACTTGTTCAATGTACTCATTTCCTTTTTTTAGCCCCTCCTCATCTGTATTGGCAATATACATTACAGGTTTGTCTGTCAGGAGGAAGCACTGTTTTACTATTGCGGTTACTTTTTCGTCATCACGCCTGAACAGACGTGCTTGCTTGCCCGAATTGAGATGAGCTTTGAGCTCTTGAAGAATTTCTAATTCTTCTTTTGCATCTTTATCCTGACCGCGTGCCTTCTTGTTGACGGTTTCCATGCGTTTTTCTACCGACTCCACGTCTTTAAGCAGTAATTCTGTTTCGATGGTTTCTATATCCGATTTCGGGTTGATGGTGTTATCCACGTGGATAACATTGTCGTCATTAAAACAACGAACAACGTGTGCTACGGCATCCGTCTCCCGAATGTGAGAGAGAAATTGATTACCCAATCCTTCACCACTTGCCGCACCCTTTACGAGTCCGGCAATATCTACAAATTCCATAATTGTCGGTACTGTACGCTCAGTATTGTACATTCCTGAAAGTACGTCCAAACGTTTATCAGGAACACTTACAATACCAACATTAGGGTCAATTGTACAAAACGGATAGTTGGCGGCTTCAGCTTGATTAGATGTTAAAGCATTGAATAAGGTAGATTTACCGACATTTGGCAGTCCTACGATTCCACAGGCGATTCCCATGTTGTCCTTTGATAATAAATTGTTGATATATGAAACATAATTACAAAAATACGAACTTAGCTCCAAAACTGCTGTATTATGAAGTCTTTGCTCTATCTGAGAAAAAAATCTGTTTCAAATAAAATCAAATTCCATTGTATGTTAGATCAAGATTTACGCGAAAGAAAAGAGCTTGTTTGGTATGGTGCAAGTATATGCGTAGTTTTGCGATTTAAACTTATGATTTTCGTATTGGATACAATAAACGGCAGTAAATTAAAAAGAAAATAAAAGATAATTGTGAAGAATACATTGAATGAAAAAATAAGAGCAGGTAGAAATCAAACGTTAACATTAACGGAAAGCGAAAAGTCGGTTTTGTCTGAAAGGCTCTTGATTCATAACTCAGCAAGAATTTTAACTGAAGAAGAAATTATAAATAAAACAATTATTGGAAATTTATTTACTACAATAGATTTAATTCCGAAGGGAATCGCAGATTTAATAATTATTGACCCTCCCTATAATCTGACTAAAGATTTTCATGGATTTACGTTTAAATCTTCCGGAAGTAATGAATATATTGAATATCTTCGCTCTTGGTTTCCTAAAGTAGTCTCTATTCTTAAACCTGAAGGGACTCTATATTTATGCGGTGACTGGAAATGTACAGCAGCACTTCAGCAAGTTATGGAGGAAAATCTGATTGTTCTTAATCGGATAACCTGGCAAAGGGAAAAAGGGAGAGGTGCCTCCAATAATTGGAAAAATTGTATGGAAGATATATGGTTTGGTGTTAAAGACCCAAAGAACTATTACTTTGACGTTGATTCTGTAAAGACCAAAAGAAAAGTACTTGCGCCCTATAAAGTAAATGGTAAACCTAAAGATTGGGAAGAAACTGAATCCGGTAATTTCAGAATTACGTATCCTTCAAATTTTTGGGATGATATAAGTATTCCTTACTGGTCAATGCCCGAGAATACGGATCATCCAACACAAAAACCTGAAAAATTGATTGCTAAATTAATTTTAGCAAGCTGTCCGAAGGGCGGAATAGTATTTGATCCCTTTTTGGGTTCGGGTACTTCATCTGTTGTTGCAAAAAAATTAGGAAGAAATTACATCGGTATTGAGATGAATCTTGAATATGCGCTTTGGGCTGAAAAAAGACTACAAAATGCCGATACTGATACCTCAATTCAAGGGTATATAGATGACGTTTTTTGGGAAAGGAATACTCTTTCCATTCAAAAGAAACGCAGCAAAATTAGACTCGATATAAAAAAGTAGAACCGTTAAAGATATAAATTATAAATAACTTATATTTTTACTCTAAATTCAGATATAACTTGCCATTAAATAAGTAAGTAAGTAAAAGGACAAAAATAACTGACAATACTTTGTTGGGATTTATTTCAAAAAAGGTAAGTATCTGTTTACTTCGAAAGGCACAGCATGACATACTTGTTAGTATGTAACAATAAATAAGTTACGTCACACTTAACCCGCCAAAAAGGGTTCTATTACTTGCCAAGTTGTTAATACTGAAATGCAAAATAAATCTGTCCTTCTACTTACATAGTGAATGTATCAATCTGAACAAATAAATTTTTATAGATAATTACGGAATTCTTACATGAAGCGAACGGGAACGACAACAAAGACTCTCGCTCTGGAAATCGAAGATCTTCACCAGTCCGCACGAGATGCTGCTACTCCCGAAGCAGCAGTTGAATTTGCTGTGGAAGCAAGAAAAAAATCACTTAGTCTTCTGAATAAAACCAAACCAGGCTCAAATGTGTTTCATGAAGTACAAACAGGGTATGCACTAAGTTTACTTCGGCTCGGTATTCGGTTACGTGATGTAGGTAATTTAGGGCAAGCTGAGATGACTCTCTTGGAAGCTCTTGAATTATATCGAAGTTTGGATAATCAGACCTATATAATGCATTCCCTACATTCACTTGGAATGACTTATTGGCGACAATTAAAAAAAAGCGAATCGTTAGAAACGCTACTTCAGGCATTATCACTTGCCGAAAAACCGCAAACAGCAATTTCAAGGTCTCGAATACTCAATAGTATAGGACTGACAATGGCGGACATGAATGAACCGCATAAAGCAATAGAATACCATAAAGAAGCTCTCCTTTTAACACTGAATGAAGATGATAAACTGCTGACTGCGCAAACAATGTCGTTCTTAGGTTTGGCTTTTAGAAATACAGCCGATTATTCTTCTGCAATCGAGTATTATACAAAATCACTGCAAATATTTATTAATCTGCAAGATTTCCTTCAGATTATAGCTATCTATGATTCAATCGGTCAGGTTTATTTCCTTCTCAAACGATATGAAGATGCACTTACATTTTATCTTAACGGCTTATCAATTCAACAGGAACATTTCCCAAACAGGGAAATACCCGGATTGCTAAGTAATATTGGAGCAGTGTATCATCAGCTTGGCAATATCAATCTTGCAGTTGAATATTTTCGCAGAGCGCAAATTTATTTTGAACGGAAGAATGAAATCTCAAATCAAGCGATTGTAGCAATGAATATTGGCATAATATTGCTCGAATCAAAGCAATATAACGACGCATTGCAATACTTTGAGAAAAGTTTAGATTTTCTTACCTCCACTGACAGCAAGAAAGAAATAGTCGGTTGTCTCTTTAATTTAGGAAGACTTTACTCAGTATTAGATATTGAATATTCAATCGACGAAAGTTATAAAAATCTTGCTCTCGATTATTTCACACGTGCTTTAGCATTATCCGAAGAGTTGGATAGTTTACACTTGATTTATGAATCGCATGAAGAACTTTATAAATTTCACAAGCAGATCAATAACTTAGAACAAGCACTGTATCATTTTGAACAATATCATCAGTTTGAGACAAAAGTATTTAACGCCGAATCAAATACAAAACTCAATAATCTGCATATTATCCATCAAGTAGAAAAATCGAAACAGGAAGCGGAATTTTACCGCCAATTAACAATAGAGCTCTCAAAAAAGAATGAACAATTGGAACATCTGAATACCGAAAAGAATATGTTTTTAGGTATAGCTGCACATGATCTAAAAAATCCGTTGATGAATATTTCGATGATAGCGCGAATATTAGCCGATACCGATGAAATGAAGATGGCGGAAGTACGTGAATTCGCTACGGATATTCGCTCGACATCAGTTCAAATGTTTGAGCTGATCAAAAATCTTTTGGATGTAAATGCAATAGAATCAAATGCTCTGATGATTACCAATGAAGTTTTTGAATTTGTCCCGTTAGTGCAAAGGCTTACCCGACTATGGCAACACCGGGCTCTAAAAAAAGAGATTAGATTGGTGTTTACCGAGCCGGAAAATCAGATTTCGTGTTATGCCGATTCGATGCTCACATACCAAATCATGGAAAATCTGCTTTCAAATGCCATTAAGTATTCACCGTTCGGAACAACTGTCCACGTTAGACTCTCTATGGTAAACTATGATAGTAAACAAAATGTAAGATTTGAGGTGCAAGATGAAGGTCCGGGTATCACTGAGGAAGATAAGTTAAAATTATTTAATAAATGTGCACGACTTTCTGCTCATCCTACCGACGGAGAACATTCTACGGGTCTTGGTCTTGCAATTGTCAAAAAAATTGCCGAGGCGATGCCTCAACATTCGGAGGGGACGATGCAGGTTCTTGGGCGACTATTGGGCTTGGTGGCGCTGGGTTTGTTGGCGGCCTGCGCGAGCGCCGAGGCGCCAGCTGCCCGCGGCGAAGCGCCGGCGGTGCGGTCGCTCGGTGAGATATTGGAACAATCGCCCGCGAGCGACTGGCGTACGGTGGATCAAGGCAACTTGCTTTAC
>JACPWH010000266.1 GCA_016197185.1 Ignavibacteriota bacterium | reverse complement strand
ATATATTTGAGCGCATTGGGTACCGTAAGAGCTATTCTTAATACAGCCTTTTCCTCCGGGAGGAGAGGAGATTGTTCTCCCTTTCGAGAAGAGACTTGAACAATTTCTGTAGAGCTTTGTTGATGCACATCAGCAGCTTGAATAGTTGCTGATGTATTTTGTGATTCATGAGCATATGACTGCCGTGAATTTTTATTGCTGTGCGCTTTTCGGGCTTTGGTTAACTCGTCGTATATTTTATGGAGTTGTGTCTCACTCAATCTGAGCGCATCAGCCACTCTGCTCATCAAAAAATCATGTTGCAGAACATCCGGGACTTTAGCAATTGATTGAATTAATGTCCGTATCGCTTCTGCTTTCCCTTCGGGAGTTGACAAAAGATTTTGCTTGGTCATCATCGAGATTTTGAAGTCTAGAAACGAAACTGCATCACGAATGTATATTTTAAAAGCATCTGCACCATTATTTTTTACAAAGCTATCCGGGTCTTCACCTGCAGGTAAACTGATGATTCTTACTTCGAAACCTTCTTCGATTGCCAGCTCAAGTCCGCGCTCTGCTGCATGGATACCTGCAGAATCACCATCATAAGCAATGAATATTTTCCTACAGAAACGTCCTAAAAGTTGTAATTGATCTTTAGTAAGCGAGGTGCCGCTTGATGCTATTGTATTCCGAAACCCTGCCTGGTGAAGAGTGAGAGCATCTGCATATCCTTCCACCATAATAGCATATTCCTGCGACCGTATTTCCTGCTTGCCTTGGAATAGACCATAGAGAACCTTGCTCTTATCATAGACCAACGATTGCGGGGAATTGATATACTTTGCCTGACCGTCTTCTTTCATCTGCCGTGCTCCAAACCCGATTACGCGCCCGGAAACATCGTGAATGGCAAACATTGCGCGACCTCTGAAACGGTCATAGGGATTCTTATTATCATCACGTCGAAGTATTAACCCTGTGTCTTCCATCGCAGATTCGGAGAAGCCATGCTTCTTTAATTCTGCAAGTAATGATGTCCACGAATCGGGTGCATAACCGAGAGCAAAATCCTCAACAATTTTTTGCTGAAACCCACGTTTTTTGAAATACTTGAGAGCTTCTTTCCCTTCGGAAGACCCAAGTGTTGTTGAAAAGAATTTAGATGCTGCAAGAAGAGTTTTATAAGCAGCTTCAAGGCGGTTGTATTCTCCTGTATCAGGCTTGTCTTCATCGGGAAGGACGATTCCGGCTTTAGCTGCAAGTAGTTTTAATGCCTCAATAAAGGTGAGCCGATGGAAGTCGGTCATAAACGTAAATACATTACCGCCTTTACCGCACGAAAAGCATTTGAATATCTGTAAGTCGGGACTGACATTCATCGACGGCTTACGATCGGCATGGAAAGGACATAACCCCACGAAACTCCGTCCTGATTTTTTCAATTGGACGGATTCGCCGATAATTTCGACAATATCGGAACGTTGCCGTACCTGTTCGATAATATGTTCGGGGATTTTCATTGGGAATGTATCAACAGGTAGTTTGTGCTTTTTGAATAATTGCGGTTGTGGATTTTCCGGCAACGAGAGGTATGACTATCACACTTCCCCCGTTTCTAAGGACTGTATCAGCTCCGACGATTGTTTCTGGGGTATAATCGCCTCCCTTTACCAATATATCGGGCTTTAGGAGGGTAATAAGTTCAAGCGGGGTATCCTCATCAAAAAGAACTACATAGTCCACAGATTTGAGAGCATTGATAACGATAGCCCGGTCATCCTCTGAATTTACAGGGCGATTCTCACCTTTCAACCGTCGAACGGAAGCATCAGTATTCAGCCCGATTATCAACACATCACCAAGCTTTTTAGCTGAACTAAGATACGTAACATGACCGGAATGCAGAATATCGAAACATCCGTTCGTAAAAACGATTTTCTTGCTTGCCGAACGAAGCTCTTGGCAAACTTCAGCGAGGATTTGGCGGGAGATGAGCATAGATGAAATATCAGATGATTTGTATAATACTTATAAAAATATAAATTTCCAAGCACAGCATGAATATTAAGTTACGTCACACTGATTCCGTCGAAGTGCTCAATTACTTACCATATTCTAACACCAAAATTATTAACATAAATTACAGTGTAGTAATGTAATAATGTCCTTTAATTTAGACTGTTTGGGTAGAATTTGAATCGTTTTCCAGCTTTACTTCCTGTCGTTTAAAGAGAGCAACATAAAACCCGTCAAATCCATCAACAGCCGGGCTAAACCTGCGCTCTGATTCAAGTCTCCATTCAGGATGGCTTTCTACAAATGTACGTGCCTGCGCTTCCCCTTCCGATGGCAAAATGCTGCAAACAGAATAGACCAGCGTCCCGTTTGGTTTGGTCATGCGTGAATAGGAGACGAGTAAATCCTGTTGCTGCTTATGTAGTGATTCCACATGTTCAGGTTTCAAATTGTACTTTGCTTCCGGGTTACGGCGAAGAACTCCTAAACCAGTACATGGAGCATCAATCAGCACCATATCGGCACTTTCTTTCAGGCGCTTGATTGTTTTAGTAGAGGTTATCTGGCGCGGTTCGATAATCGAAACTCCTGCCCGTGCTGCCCGTTGGCGGAGTGCTTCCAGTTTTTTCTCGGAGGTATCAAGGGCAATAATTTTCCCCTTATTATTCATGATTTGGGCAAGTTGGAGGGTTTTTCCTCCCGCTCCTGCGCAGGCATCAATAACTCTCATTTTTGGTTTTACACCTGTGAGAGGGGCTATCATTTGGGAGTTCGCATCCTGCATTTCGAAATGCCCGTCTTGGAATTCATTGGTTTTGAAAATTCCTGCTGATGAACTCAATAGAATTCCACATTCGAGATCCACAAGCGGCTTTGCTTCGATACGCATCGTCTTGAAATTACGAAGCAATTCCTGCCGTGTAGTCTTGAGCAAATTAGTACGAATTACTGCTTGGGCGGGAGTATGGAGAGCCGCAATTTCCCTTTCCCAAACTTCCTCGCCTAGTTCCTGTACGCCGAGTGCATCCAGCCAATCGGGAATAGAATACTTCATCGCTCGGTTTTTGGAGAGTTCAGCAGCCCGTGCTTGCATTGCCTCGAAGTGTTCAGGGATAACATTAGAATTTGCCGGATAGTTCCGTAAGGCAAGCCACGCTGTATAGACATACGAATTAAATCCGGGAGTTTGAGCAACCGCTTGCAATAGCCGCAAATTCCGCAGCATATCATAGAGCGTTACTACTAGGAATTCCTTCTCGATACCCGACAAATCATTCGTTTTCAGTAAGGTTTGAAGTTCTTTATCGGCATGGCGATTGGTAATAATAATACTTTCCAATGCCTCCATCAGCATTTCGGAAATAAGTGTAAGACGATCGGGATCTAAGGCGTTGGGATGTACCATTATGTAGTTTTAGCGTAAGGAAAATTATATTCTTTTCTTGCATATCCCACTGTTTTAGCAGTGGGCTCTGATTTGTTGGACAATCAATCAGTTAAGAAGATTGTTTCACAACTTTAACAGTTTTGTTCTCGAATTCCACCACATCCTCAGGTCGCGTTTTATAGCGTTTGCGTGTTTCTACCACGCCGTTTACAGTTACATAACCGTCGGCAATTACAAATTTTGCTTCACCGCCTGAACCGCATAAATCAGCCGCTTTGAGTAATTTGCAAAGTTCGATATATTCTTCTGTAATAGGAAATGTTGTCATGATTTATTAGGAAATATTATAGTAAATATTAATGTCTTCGGTTAGCAAGAGCAATGCAACAATATGAATAAGAACTTTATAACTATACTTTTTGTAATTCTTCCATCAATGCTGAGCGTTTTGGATATAATGTTCTAAGTTGCTCAATAACAAAATTTGCTTTTTCTCTTGCTCCCATTTTTATCATTTTGCGCAGATAGCGACAGGCATTTTGATAGTGGTCTCTACTCATATTTCGACGCATATACTCAAGTATGCCGATCTTATATAAATCTGATAACTCGTCGGAATAGTCTTTTACTAAATATTCTTCATAGTTTGCTAATCCTTGAAGAGAGGTGTATCGCTTTACAGTATCAAGCAATTTATCCCACTCTTCTTCCCAAATATATATTTGAGCAAGTAATGAATAATCACTCCATTGAGTCTTAGGGGTTAGCAATACAGTTATACGAGTTATAAATTCCTTCCATTCATCTTGGACAACAAATTGCTTCAATATATCGAAGTGCTCTTTTTTATCTTGATTGGAATTCAAAAACAAAAAGCCCGCATACTTAATAATATTCTCGACGTTATTTTGAGCAATATAAACAATAAGCAAATATTTATACAAAACGTCAGCATAGCCCGGTTTACTTCCTCCAAGCAGTTCTATCCCTTCTTCGGCAAGATTGATTGCTTTTTGATACTCTTTTCTGGAGATAGCTTTTTCTATTACTTTCTTTCTAAATCCGGAGTAAGACATATTTTTTTCCAAGAACTTTTCGGCTGCCTTATCACCTTCCATTTTGGTGATAAGTTCTAATCGTATCTCCAGTGAATGCTCGAAATCCCAATCATACTCTTTACCCGAAGGTCTGATAGAATCTAAAAGGTCTTCAATTTGCTCCGATTCCCGAGTATTATCTACAAGTACTACAGCCAATTTCAAAATTCCAAAATTCCAATCCCAACCTTTGAATTTCCCTTTTTTATAGGCTGTCAAACAATAGTTAAAAAGCTCTTTTCTCAGTTCTTCAGGCGGTTGTATATCTGCAATTGATGATAACACCTCGAAAGCAGAGTCAATACATCCTCCGAAATCAGCATTGCTGTCGTCGGCATAGTGTGTAATCGCATCGGTTACTTCTTCCAATACGGCACAAGCAATATAGATTGCCGTTCTATAATTGGATATTTCAACAAACTTTTCTGCTCGTTGAACGAAAGCATATATAGCATTGCCGGCTTGCCGTGCTTCGGAATATCCTATATACCCACCACGTCCGGCAGAGGTTTTGAGTATTGTATGAATTTGCTTGGCATAAAGTGCCTGTGAATCAGGAGTAGTTAAATAAGCAAAATTTGATAAAAACAATTGTCTGAAAGATCGTTCGCTATTACATAGTTCTTTGATATATTCTTTCAAATCTTCATGTGGCAGTTTTTCGAGAAGATCATCCACTTGCTCTGCGACTGTTTTCTTTTTTTTGACTTTCTTAATCTCTCCTTTAACTTTTTTTGCTTTTACATTTGTTTCAAGGTTTAGATTTAACTCGTTTTGTTGAAGATGAAAAATAACTGCAACGATATGTTTACAAACCGCTCCCATATCATAAGGACATGAACAGTCACATTCTGTGATTATGTCATGTTTTATTGATAATCGAACTATGTATTGTTCTGTTCCCTCAACTGTAACTTCATATTCGCCGTTACTTAACAGTTCGGGCTCATTTACCAAGCCCTTTTTGAAATATTGATAACCACGTTTCAAAATGGTTTCATCAATATGCTGTTCAAATTCTTTAAGGGGTATTCTCATTTAACTACCTTCAAAAAATACTACTTATTTTTCTGAGTTGAGTCGGTTGCGATCGCTTTAACTTGACGAATATAATTTAGAAATAAACCGTAGAAAGTTGAAACTTATTACTTCGGTGTTCGGATAATAGTAATGATAGCTACAAAGAAAAAGATAATATTCGGCATCCACCCCACGATTGCAGCATCAATATCGAGCGGTGCACCGAGTGCCTGTCCGATTTTCGTAAATGCAAGATAACAAAAACTTATCACCATTGCTGCTGCAATATTAACTGCCATCCCGGATTTTTTGCGTACCGATGCAAACGACACTCCAAACAGCACTACAATCACGCTTGCAAACGGGAAAGCATACTGCCCGTAGTAGTCAATTAGTTGAGAACGTACATCCTTACCACCATGCGCCAGCAGATCAATATATGAACGCAACTCATCAAAATTCATCTCGGAAGTAGAGCGTTGCAGTTGGACTATTTGGCTATGGGTAAGTTTGATGTTAATTGCACCATTCGGGCGATGTTGGAATGTAATTCCTTGCGGAGTATATTCGCGTTCGATAATATCGAATGCTTTCCAACCTGTAAGGAGAGAATCCCATTCTATTCTTCCTGCATCAATCCTTTTGGTCAAACGTGGAATATGCTCGTCGGAATACTCCTCAACTGCTACGTTTGTCCCTGATTTCTTAGCACCGTCATAAAGTTGAATAACTACATTACGGAGAGGTTCATCACGGAAATAAAGATTATAAACTGTAGTAGATTCAGATCCCTTTTGCAGGTATTTGCGCTCAATTGCCGCTTTTTTTGCATTTGAAACCGGTACTACCCATCCATTAAAATAAAGTTGACCTGAGCTTAGAATAATGCTGACAATGAATAATGGAAGCAAAAGCCTTTGCAAACTGAGTCCCCCTGACTTCATTGCAGTAATTTCATTCGCTGTAGAAAGTTGTCCGATAGAAAACAAACTCGAAATCAAAGCGGCAACCGGAGTGAGGAGCTTGAGTATTTCAGGAAAAAAGTGAAGGTAGTATTCACCGATAACCCAAACGGATGCTTTCTTATCCAAGAAATTATCCAAACTTTCCAACAGGTTAACCACTAGGAAAATCAGACACAAGGCAAATAAACTAAACATCAACGTAAAAATAAATTTACGCAGAATATAGCGGTCAAGGATAGTCATGCGGTAAATGGTTAGGCAATACTGTCAAACTGGTATGAGGCGATTTTTACATCAAAAATGTCACCGTTTTTATAGAGCGAACTGTATTCGGGATGAAGAGGTTCGTTCACTTTGATTTTTGCCCAGCATCCGCCCTTGTATTCTATTACTTCTGCTGAATAAAGATCTGCACCGTCATGTTTCAGAATATAGTTTGCACCGACTATCGGAGGATTCTCCTTGTCAATTTTATCGTGGATTCGTTTCATTGTTTTTTCCTGTTGTAAAGTTTTTTTGATTACAAATATTCAGTTCTCTAATTGGTACGGAATAAACGCTGTTCTATTGTTAAAATACCGGTGAGTTCGTTGTTTTTCGCCATAAATTCTCCAAATCACGCTATAAATGCATCTTAGGATAAAAAAATGTAACGTTTTCATTCCATACTTCTTTTTAGACATGGTGGTTTCCGTCCGATTTATCAATACAAATTTATGTAAATTTTGCAATTTCTTTTGTTATAATCTATTTTACAAGTTTAAGGAGCAATTATGAACAGACGAGATTTTCTACTTCGTTCTTCTAAAAAGCCGTTTTCTCCTCCTGCAATCGAATCGGCAGGGTTAGAGCCATACACAGGCGAATGGACTTCAAAACAAGCATATCATTTGCTTCGCAGAGCAATGTTTGGTGCTACACCCAAAGATGTGGCAACTATTTTGAAAGGCAGCATGAGCCAAGCGGTGGATATGCTGCTTACACCTGTTCCTGTTGCAGCCCCGATTGCTTATGTTAATACAGGTGGCGTAACACAAGGGCAGCAGTGGGCAACTGCAGGGTATGATGCCAATCAGGAGAACTCACGCCTCACACAGCTCCAATCTTGGTGGATCAAACTTATGCTCGACCAAGGTATTTCGTTAACTGAGAAAATGACACTTTTTTGGCATAATCATTTTTCATGCGGTGCAAATTCGGTAAAAGATGCGCGGTATATGTACAAACAGAACGATTTGCTACGCCAAAATGTATTAGGGAACTTCAAAACCCTTGTCAAACAAATTTCTCTCGACCCTGCGATGCTTCGCTATTTGAGCGGT
>JACPWH010000265.1 GCA_016197185.1 Ignavibacteriota bacterium | reverse complement strand
GATTAGCAAGTACACTTTTTACTAATTCAGCATCATCCCCCAAAAGATGTTTTGCTATTGCACCATGAGTAGATGCACAATATTTACATTGATTTTTTGTTGACACATACGTGGCAATAAGTTCACGCTCCCCTTTAGTAAGTGTAGAAGGAGCTTGGAGCAATTGCTCTGCAAGCATATTCAACGGCAATGCAGTTTCAGGTCGAAATGCCATAAGGCCACGAATGCCGGGCATATTATCAGCAACAGGAATGTGTGCCATTATACTATTTACTGTAAATTGTAAAAAATATTATTTAACTTCAATTGGATACGTTGCTTTCGTATAGCCGCCTTCCGGGCGCACATATCCTCGTGTTACCAACCTCTCAGCGAGTGCTTTGTAGAATGACGGGTCTGCCGGAGTAAAACTTGCCAGTCCGTCCACATACCGATTATATAAGCAAAAAAGAGCTGCAATTAGAACCGTATCGTGAATTTCAATATCGGTTGCTCCAAGCTCTTTCACTTTGGCAATATCCTCATCACTTACTGTACGACCGCCTTTTTGTACTTTACCTGCAATAATCAGCAGCATCCGCATTTTCTCGCTAATCGGTGCTTGTACAAGATTCCATTTAACCGATTCCACAATTTCGTCAGAACCATAGAGGAGATTTGTAGTTGCTGCATGGGCAGTTGTACAAAAAACACATTCATTCAAAAAAGAAACATACGTAGCAATCAATTCCCGTTCTGCTTCTGTAAGTGTAGATTCACCGCGGAGAAGGGTTTGGGTCAATTCTCTGATCGGCTTTGCGCTGTCAAGGCGAAATTCAAGTAATCCCGTTATTCCGGGCAACCCTTCCTGAACTGCTATATGTGCCATATTATTTCCTATAACTTAAATAGAAATGTAAAATATTAAAAAAAATTATTTTTCTTTGTATGGTTTTGCCATATTCATTTGTCTAATAATCAGAACACACTTAAATATTAAAGAAATTATTGCACATTACAGCAGATTATACAACAGAAGTCGATTAAATTCAGCTGCTATTAAAAAATACAGCTATAAGCAGTATAATTGTTTTATCTAAGTATATTGAGATTATTTTAGGAACCGAAATCAATTTTAGAAAAGCATTTGGAGTACCCCTAAATTCCGATGCGCACCCTTTTTCATCGTTTTTACTTTATCTTACTATCCCTTTTTACATAACATATGTATATTCAAAGTATGTGGCAGGAGTCTTTATGTTGCCGTTTTCATTACGCAAAACCACTTGAAATATATCTTAAGAATCACTTTGAATCACTTTCGGAAGTATTAACCGAGCCCCTCCAAGGTAAAGTAAATACCCCTAATTCAAGTAAATATACACACTCTAATTAGCGTTTTACTTCAATACAACAATTATACTTTATTGTACACCTGTATTTTAATATTACATTCAGATTTATTATAAAAAATATGTAATTTCAACCAGATTATTTATAATATACACATCAATCGTTATTATAATTTAATAACATTGAAAATACTAATTTGTAATGACCGTTTTTACATAAAAAGCTTCGCTTAGCAACATTATAAAGTTTTTACCGCTAAATAGAGTTTTTACCGCTAAACTATTTCACAATTATAATTTACATATCCTCTTTGCTATCGAGGCGGCATTACATATCCGGCAACCATCCGTTTTCCCATTTCGGCGTATTCTTCCGGCGAAGTTGGAGTAAAACTTGCCAATCCGTCCACATAACGGTTGAACATAGAGAATGTGGCTGCAATTAATACAGTATCATGGATTTCCATATCTGTTGCCCCTTGCTTACGAGCATTTTCTATATCTTCATCTGTTACAATCCGTCCGCCTTTTTGTACTTTACCTGCAATTACTATAAGTGCTTTGAATTTATCACTCACAGGGGCAGTATCCGGGTTTTTCAAAACATCATCCACTGTTTGTGAAGCATCTCCGAATAATATGCGAGCTGCTGCAGCATGACTCATAGTACAGAATACACACTCATTCCTCGAAGACACATACGTTGCAATAAGTTCACGTTCTGCTTCCGACAGTGTTGAAGGTGCACGAAGTAATGTTTGAGCTAATTCATAG
>JACPWH010000029.1 GCA_016197185.1 Ignavibacteriota bacterium | reverse complement strand
TTAAGAGCATTTTTAGAAATTAAAAAAATAATCTTAGATTATAAGACAGGCGATTCAATTAGGTCATTTCCTAAACCTAAAGAAATGTATGGGACTGATATTGTTTTGGGTAAGAACGGAGAACGGTTATATATTTTGACACAAAACGGTTATCTTCGTTCTTGGGACATCCTTTCGGGTGATAAACTTTCAGATATTCTTATGGATGCCACTACAATTAAAGGAAACAACTCAGGTTATTCCTATCAATCTTTGAGTTATGTAATGGATAATTCATTAGATGGAAAATATATTGCAGTTCTGACATCTTGCAGTTTTATTGTCAGAGCTGATGATGGTAGTAATGATGATGTTTTTGTTTTTAAAACAGTTGATAGCTCTTATATTAAACCCTATTCAGTAAGTAAGAAGGATGACAGTTATAATGTCAGCCGTGATAAAAAGTTAGGAGAAATTCTCTCTAAAACAGCTAATCTTAATTTCTCACCTTCGGGTAATTATCTTCTCAATAATACATCAAGTTCTTATCATTATCATTCAGGTGGCGGAGGAGGTGACTATTATTCTTCTACATCTGATGCAAACATAAGCAGCTTTTCTCCTAACCTAAAATCTTACCGAAATTCAGGTCACTGGCCATATCTTATTATTTCCTCAGATGATGATTTTCTTTTAAGTGGGAATAATCTTATGGAAATTCCTCCTTCTCATATATTCCGTACGATCAACAAAACAGGGTTTGTATTCCTTCCCGACGATAACCACATGCTTGCCTTTAATAGTGGTGATGGGGTAGCTGCTATTTCCAATATTGAAAATGATTCATGGGAAAAGGTATATACTGGAGATACAATAGTAGAAAACATCATTCAAACTAATGCTTCTCGTTCAGCATTTGCTACTGCATCAAATAATCGTATTACTCTTTGGAAAATACCCGATACTCTAAAAGCAGCAACTCTTAATGCTAATTTTATAATGTCGAACAATGAAAATCAGATTATAGATTCTATCCAAGTGTTTGATACTGTTGTTTTTACTAATAAAACGTTCCCATTCAAACGAGGTTCTCATTTTGAGTGGAATTTTGGGGACGGCAAAGAAACTACTATAGAATATAATCCAATTCATAAGTTCACACAAGCAGGCGTATTTACTATTACTCTGAAAGTATTGGATACACTCGGTAGAACGAACTCAATTTCTAAAAAAATAGTTGTAAATTTTCCTGTCCCACAAGCAGGATTTACAACACCGAATGATACTGTATTTGTAGGGAACATTTTAAATTTTACTAACACTACAACACCAATACGAAGTGGAACATTATTTACATGGAACTTCGATGATGGTGTAATTACCAATGTGACCAACCCTCATCATCAGTTTTTTCAAACAGGTATTTTTAAGGTCAAACTAATTGTTAAGGACACACTTGGTCGCTTAGATAGTATCACAAGAAAAATTGTTGTAATTAATCAAATCGTACCGGAAGGTGCTACGTGGATAAATCATTTTCATTATCAAAGAATAAACTCACTTTCTTTTTCTTCTGACGGTAAGAATGTTATTTCAGGATGCGAAGATGGATACTCCAGAATTTTGGAAACAAAAGTAGGTACACAGGAGTTTTCAAAGAATTTGTCACAACCTGTTTTTTCAGTCAATTTTGCTAAAGATAGCAAAACGGGAATAGTTGCAAGTTATCAGATAACTAATAATTCTCCTATTTATATAAAAAATTCAGTTGCTAAATTTAACAGCTATTTGGATGTTTGGGATTGGTCTCAAGATTCTCTTGAAAGGAAAGTAAATTGGTCAATTCAGACAAGTGAATCTTTAATCGCAACTTATCAATATTTTGCCAATACTTCATTATGTACCTCATTTTCGGAAGATAACAATTGGTATATCATTGGTACACAATTTCACACCGCTTACTCATCATTTGTTGGTAATCCAAGAGTTGACATTGATGATTTCAGAAACAAAATTCTTTATAATTTCTCTACTGGTAAATCCAGAAATTTCAATCCAAACTTAGAGTCTGCTTATCACAATGGCTTTTCCGCTTATGCGTTAGGTACAAACTTTTTTACATTGATTTCACCTGATAATAGATTTTATCTCCTTCTTGAAAAGCAGAATTCTTCTCAACCTCTCAGCATTGTTGTACGTGATATTATTACAGACAGCATTCTTCGTTCTATTCCGAACCAATGCAACTCAATGCGTTTCTCTCCAGATAAATATCATGTTCTTACTAATACTGGTTTGTTTGATGTTGTTGAAAGTTTTTGTGTCCAAAAAGTAGAGTTACCCTCCATATTTGAGTATCACCCTGACGGCATTCATATCTTTGCATTACGCCCTGATTCTACTATTGGTATTTTCAGTCTTAATACCAATTCATGGGAATATATTTATCCAAAACAACCAACCGTATTTACTGCTCTTGCAGTTGCACTAGACGGAAAACATATTGTAACTGGTGATAAATATGGATACATTACCTTTTGGAAAGTCCCTGATTCACTTAAAGTTGCTATTAAGACCGACTTTAATACTATGCTCTTCAAAGGCAATAATCTTAAAACAACGGATACAGTTGTTTTTGCAAACAATACACTTCCAGCAAATAATACATTCGATTTTTTATGGAATTTCGGGGATGGTACAACCTCAAATGAAAGAACACCAACACACAAATTCACAAATGCAGGAACATATACAATTACGCTTACTACTCTGCAAAATGGAAAAGTAATTGACAGTATGAAAAAGTACAGCTACATTATAATCAAGGATGTACTGTCAGCCGAAGAACCAAAGAGCGAATTAGAACTAAGTTTTAGTATTACTCCCAATCCAAGTTATGGGGAAATAAATCTAAAATATACTCTTGCACAATCTTCAAATATCAAGATAAGAATTACTGATATACTTGGAAGAGAAGTGAAATATTGGTCATTGCAAGTGCAATCAGGCGAGCATTCACTTCTATGGAATGGGAATATTGGAGTTGGAGTTTATTACTGCACTTTCAACACTGGAAATATAGTCACGACCATACCATATATTGTTACACAATAAATAAGAATCAAAATTTAATGTAAGTCTAATTAATTCTTTCCATTTTCAAAAGGAGTTTTATGAAAACCCTTCTCAGTCGTGCTTCGGTGCTACTATTGATAGCTGCACCTTTACATGCTCAAAAGCCCGTTGTTGAATTGCCCGAACTCCAAGAATGGTACTCATGGAGCGGTGCTGAAGGTTCTTATATTTCATATTTGCCTAATTTTGATACGGCTAACGGTGGTGTCAATGCTATTACACAAAAAAGAAAAGGTGACCCAACATGGTATAATCGCTTTGCTTATGATACAGTAAATCAATTTTCATGGAATGGTGGCTCTTGGTCAGTTGTACAGTTAGACTTAAATGGTGATGGAGTGTCTGACTATTTTGATGGTGAAGGAAGAGTTTACCCTGGTATTAAAAAAGGTATGCCACCTGCTCCGGCTCTAAATGTCATTTATGATAGAGGTGGTGACCATCCGTTTGTTGGAGACTTTAATGGTGATGGATATGAAGACATGCTTACTGTTACAATACAAGCGCAGACTTTTAAAATTATATTTGGTGGAAAAGACTTGTTACATTTACGTAGTGCAATTGTTGGTATGCCTCCATTTGCCTTTGCATTATGGACAGGAATAGCAGCTTATGTCAATAACTCTGGGAAAGGTAGGTTTATAAGTTACCGCAGTGATAGTTTTTCCGAGGGCTTTTATTTATTTGACTTGATTTTTGAAAATTCTCCAGGCGATTCGATAAAAGTTAGTATTAAAGAGTTATCATCTGTTGTTGAAAATAAGACAAATAAAACCGATGAATTATTTTATCCAACACAAAGTGGTTTGTATTCTTATCATAGTGAGCATACCTTTATATTATCTGCTAAAAATGAAAACACGAGAATATATTCTCTTTTAAACGATCAATTTGATCTTCAAACAATAAAAAAAATAAGTACTGGCCCCCTCTACTTTTTACGTGGTAGTATTGATGGTGACAGTGTACCTGATATAGCATCGGTAATTCTTTATAACAATACACCCAGAATATGTATTTTCTCAGGAAGTCCTATCACAGGATTTGAACCACGTGCATTACTTACAAATGGCTTGTGTGGATTTGAATCTGGAATATATTATATAGGTGATGTAACTGGTGATGGCATTGGAGATATTGCAATTGGTATGCAAGGCTGTTTTAGCATTTATAAAGGGGCTAAATTAGATGCAGTGAAAGTAGATGAGGTAACTTCATTACCAAAAAATACTCTGCGACAAGTAGAACCGAATCCTGTGGGTAAAGAAGGGACATTTGCTTTTACGATTAGCATTGAACGTATAGGACATTATACTGTTGATCTTTATGATCTAACTGGTAAACGACTTGGAGAGCTTTTTTCAGGGGAACTTCCACCGGGTGAAAGTCGGTTGCCTTTAAATGTGAGTTCTTATCTTCTGCCATCAGGTATGTACACCCTTCGTCTTTCAGATGGTAAGCAAACACGGGAACGTGCTTTTTCTCTTACACATTAATTTCAAGGAAAAAATATGAAAACTCTTGTTATTCTTGGGTTAATGTGGATTTGTAGTTTAGCTATAAGTTTCGGGCAAACACCACTCGACCCCCCAAGTATTACTACACATAATGCAATATTGGCAGCGAGGGGAGATAGCACAATCAATTTTAGTGATACTTCAATATTTGCAGGTAATCAAAGTGAATTTATGTTCGGGCATCAATGGTATAATGCACTTTCAGGAGTAAATAAACGTTTGTATATGAATTGCTATACTGCAAATCATGGGCAGTTGCTCGATCATTATGCCTTAAATTTTTATCGTTTTCCACGTACTTACGATAAAACAACGTTTATCAATTATGACCTTCGAGGAGGACAACTCGGATATTGCTATTCATTGCAAATTGACCCAGAAGCTCCAACTTATGAACTTGATGCATATTTTCAGCCCAATAGCGGTGATACATTAGGTGCAATATATGGTTTTCGACATAAAGAAGGTGGTAGTCAAGGTACAGGATTATATGCAAACAGATATACTTATATAGCCGATAGCGGTAGAGCAGATACTGGTCGAATAATCTTATCAAGCCCAATTGGTACTGAAACATTACAACGGTTATATGGTAATACAGATCCTAAAACGAATGGCACACATTGGTATCTTTCAGTTAATCTCCGCAGGTTAAATGCTCTTTGGGACTTTTCCTCAGATACCAATGACGTGATTTTGAGTATTAAGATACCAATGCGATATAGATTTAACTCAATTATTAAAAAAAGTCGCGCTATAATTTTTGATAGTATAAGCTCTCGATACAATGGTTTATCAGATAAAGGATATTACACTCGTGGCGGCTGGATGGAGAATCATTTGACTCCAGCAAATGATAGTATTTTTGTAATTCGTCGTTCAATGCTACCGATGTATAGTGATACTTGTGATATTACCCTTTCAGCATTTTTTAGAGCAACTCTTCCTGATTCAGTTAACCCGCCATTTCGTGATTTAGTTAATGTAAAGACAGGAGAAATTGATAGTTTGAGTATGGAAGTCCGTTACTTTGGTAATTGTGATATTGCAATTGATTGGCTACGGCTTGAAACACCTGAAACACGAGCATTGTTTCGAGGTGAAAAAGATACGGCAATTGCTACAATAGTAAGCAATGCATTTAAAGATGTAACAAATTTTAGAGATACAATAGGTGGAATGCCAAGAGCGAGACTTTGGAGATTTTATATTACAGATGAACCAGGGCCTCTTCTAATAGCTTCATCACGTTATTATTTAAAATTACTTGATGGTTACGCCATTGTTGAAGGTAGTGGAGACAGTCGTTATACTCACAGTGTCTCAAATCAGCCTACTTTCTGGGGCAGTACATCACGATTCGATTATATTACTAAAGCACCGTTTATCAAATATGTAATTTATGGTGCAGGTAGTGCTGCAAAATATAAAGCACCACGTAATCATACATTTGGCTTCAAAGGTGGTTGGCAATATACTTGGAATCCTATAGATAGTACAATTCCAGATTCAATAAAGCCGGGGCTTTTAAGTCAGAACTTTCAAACTGCTACTTGTGATAGTAATAGAGATGGGTCTGCATACGAGAAATGTTCTTTCTATGGGGAAGCGTGGCGAATTCAACAGTGTTTTTGGCCGACAGTATATCCTTGGGTAACGTCAATGAATGGCTTTAATTCTTACGTACCTCCTGACGAGGCATATAATGTTCTTACAGGTGATGCAGGGTTACTTGGAAGTTATGAATACAGTTCCAGTTATCTGAGAAAGGGTGGAAAAGCAGTATTGTTTTCTTCCAAGCCGTGGCTGTCAAATATATGGATTGCTTCTGAATGGTTTGGTTTGATACACTCGGATGCTTCTGTTAGACCTGCTCTTACTACTGGATATTCGCGCGCACAAACAGGTGAGGAAATGCGTCTTTATTGTTGGAACGCATTAATATTAGGTGCTAAGGGGCTGATGTACGATAATTTCGATGATGAGCAAGGTGAAGGAGGTAAATTATTAGATACCACTACAAATCATGGTGCAAGTAGTACATGGCTTCGGATGAGTGCAATGGGTCGTTATGAAGGGCTTAGCGATTCTTATTTAAAAAATGACAGTTCAGGACAATTTCTATTACAAAGTGATAAAAGCGGAAGTGATTTTATTCTTCATGGTGATAGTACACGAATTAACCAGTATGTTAATTTTGACAGCTCAGCGTATGCTTTAGGTGTTAGTCCAAATAGAATTTATTGTGGTCGGAAGTCTGTTCGTTTGGAAGTTATGAAGGTACACGATCGTGTTAATTCTATATCAAGTACATTAATGCGACTTGATTTGCAAGGATGGTACAGTAAAGGACATCGTAGTTATTACATCGTTCGTGATAATGATACTTCATATTTGACAAAATTTTTGCGTCTTGATTCAGGGTATTTGAAAACTCGCCCATTTAATCGTGATGCTGTTGAGGGGTGGGACTCTACGTTTTGTGAAATAACAGTTCATAAAGATACAAATATTCCAATGGATAGTATTTTCTATGTAGGAGTATTAAATCGTCGAACAAATCCATTAATACGTACAAGTGATACAAGCCAACTACAGTTTTTTACAACAGCAGAATTTGATAGTTTAACGTTAGGGGTTGATACAGCGTGGAGAAATCGCAGATTTAAGCAAGGTGGGTCAAGGGAATTGTCATTACCATTTAACTATAAAGATGCGAACGGACGATATGCTTTACTTAGAGTTAGCGAACTTGGAGGCGGTATAGATACGGTTATAGGTCAAGATAGAGCGGCTACAATTAAACTGCTACCGGGTGAAGGTAAGATGCTAAAAGTACAAATACTCAGACCTAATGAAGTAGCAGGTGACCTTGGTTATAGTAATCAGACAAAAATTTGTACCTATCCAAAAATGAGTCACGCTACGGGTAAATGGAAGGAAACGGATACGTTAGTGCATTATATGACATACGTACACGCTGCTTATAATGATACGAGTAAAAAAACAGGAGTGTATTTTCGTAAAAGTAAACCTGCTACTCAGCACATGAATACTGCTGCAATTCAATGGGACAACACGGAGTATTTTCTTTCAAAAAATACGTATCATGATGGTTATTGGTTCTATGACTGTGATAGTTGCAATTTTCCCGCACTTGTTACGCGATTTGACAGTCTCACTCAGGAATACCGTTCTTATGTAGTGTATGGTTGCGTTTCTGACTATCATTCTTCCCCAACTGCTACGAGAGATTATCAATATATTATGGAGTCAATAGTTCGGGTAAAAGATGATAGTGTAATAGGAGATTATTACGGTCGTTCACGAGCAGTAGCGGAAAAACGAGATATGGCTGTGTGGGGAACACCGATGATAAATGCGTCAGATTCTGTTAATTTTTATTGTTGGTCTGATGCCGGACTCGGAATTGTAGTAGCATGGAAGAAACCAGATACAAATCAGTTTAGAGACTATCTTCATATTCATTGGGCAACTGGTTGCACGCCGCCATACAGCACAAAAAACCCTTCAATGAATCCTTATAGCCGATATATGAATGGTGAACATGAAAATGATTGCGGTCTTGTTTGGCAAGAATACGCAGGTTGCTTTGGTGGGTATAAACAAATCTTCTATACACGGCTATATTTTGATAATGGTCATTTTACTTACGGACTTGCGCCTACAATAGACACAACAGCAGGTGATTCAGTCTTTTTTAATTCAGGAAGTACAATTTTCTATGTCAGTTCTCATGCCAGTCAATCACATTATACGAATGCTTTTCCAGTAATAAACAGAGACTTACACATATCAACTGCTGATACAAGTATTTGTGATTTTGATAGTTACTTTTCGGGATATAAAAGTTTAGGTAATAAATTCGATAAAGTGTATTGGCAAAGTGAGAATTTTGAAGCAGGTGTTACGGGTCTGATAAAGAATAGATTAATGTGGCTTCGTGATACGATGATAGGTATCAATTATATTCCAAGTCATTTTAACTCATCAACAACTTCTATATTATGGGATGCAAACGGAAGGTTTCTTGACCAACCTGTAGTTTCGGCAGGTGAAGGATATAAATATAACCGTTCAGTCTTTTTATTAGATTATTACAATTGTTTTAATCTGAGTGAACGTGCATTAAATCTTAATTTTCGTAGTTGTCCTTGGACTTTGACATATAGTTATCCATTTACCATCCTTAAGATATTAGATTCACTTGCATCAATACATCATTTCCCACAATATTTGTTTGAGAATGCGACAGAAGCAAATGTTACTATTGTTGATGGTGGTCGAATATCTAATGCCCACTTGGCAGAACGTGGGAGTATAGACTCAAGTGACTGGCAAAGGAATCATAGAATATACAATAGACAAGACCAATATAATATCAGTCCTCGTCCAGCACCTGTAATTCGTTCGTCAGGACAATATTTCTTCAAAACATCAGAAACACAAGCAATAGCTCGACAGTTTTTCAGTTTCGGAGATGATTCATTAAGTTTTGGCGTTTCATCGGTTGTAGTAGGTGAACAAGAATATTCATTGAAAGCAAAGTCTCCAGTCTCACCGTTCGATTTTATGAAGTCCCCCGATACACTATCAACAGACTGGTTTAATGTTGATAATATAGAAACTATGGACGTAATAACAGCAGGTACTTCGCCTGATAGAATGAGTGTTTGGCTTGAAAGACAAAGTGACGGTGCAACATGGGATGTACCACTCGATGAAGGTGAGCAAATGAAAATAGCTCGTCAGACTGTTGAGCTTACAAATGGTGATGATGAGAATTACAGAGTAAGAATTTGCAGTCAAAATAATTCACTATATCGTCCAGAAACTGCAATAACTCAAGACGGCGACGGAACGAGTTTCGGTAAGTCAAGCGGTAAAGAATTCAAACAGATAAATTTAGGTAACAGTGATCCGACTCAAACAGTATTCGTTTACCCTAATCCTGCCCGTGATGAAGTTAACTTAATTATAAAGGGAACAGATAAGTCCGAAGTGATTATAGTCTCAGCAATTGGTGGTGAAGCTGTTCGCTTCTTCACAGACGGAGGCAAAACGGTAACTGTGAACACTTCTACTTTTCCAAGTGGTATGTATGTTGTAAGAGTACGGAGAGGGTCTGCAAGTGATGTAGTTGTACCGTTCGTAGTATTCAGATAGTTCGTCAATTTCTTAGCAGTAAAGCTCTATGAAACGTGGGAGTTCATAGGGCTTTTCTGTTTTGTACTCATTCATAGAAGTATATCATTCTACCCCAATTTGAGATTTTTACTTCAAAAGAGTATATACAGTTACACGCCTTCAATTCTTATCCCTTCATCATTCAAATCAAGAGTTTGTATATACAGCGTTATACAAGTGGCAAAAAAACTTTTCTGATAAATTAACAACCATATTACTCTAAATATAGCATCATCGAAGATTGTCGAATATTGTTCACTTGTTTGCAGTTCTATTGAAGATGTACAAATAGTATATACAATTCTGTTGATTTTTTAGAGTTTTTGAACAAAATTTAGAATACCATTTTGAAGTACTTTAATCATCTTAACATCCTTAAAAATAATTTAGTTACAAGTAAATATAAATAGGGATTCTCGGTGATTTTCACTACCTTTGTATAGTTCTAAAACAAATGATTAGAACTAAGTAACTATTTATTATTTATATTATTTAAGGAGTTTTTATGAAAAAAGGTTCAAAGAATTTTGTTCAGCAAAATGATGCTGAAACTGAAATTGAAAAATTGCCCGAAACAGAAACAATTATAGTTTCGGATGAGGATGATGATATGGGACGTTGGCTTGACCAATTACCTGAAACAGAATCGGAAGTTGAAGGAACTGATAAGCCATTGCTGGAGGTTAAAACTGACAAAGCTGCTGAAAACGGAACTTCTATTAAATATAGGTTGACATCTTTGAAAAGGGCATTGGAAAACAAAACCGCTTCATTAGATCGTGAAAAAGCTAAAGTTGAAGATTGGCTGGTACAAGCTAAACACCGCGACGAAAAATCGTTGGAAGAGTTTGAGAAGAGGAAAACAGAATTGGAAGCTCTTCTGACAAAAAATGAGGAGAGATATAATAAGAGGAAAGCAAAAACTCAGAAGTACTGGTGGGACTACTGCATAAATTATTCGGCAACAAAGGTCAAAAAAATAGAAGAAGAAGTTGAGCAGTTGAAAGCAGAACATGAAAAACTTTCTGCGAGTGTCGAATCCAAAGAAGTAGCAGCATAATGATAAACATTCAGAGAAAGGCAGGTCATACAAGACCTGCCTTTCTTCTTTTTAAAGATAGTACAACCAATAATTTATATCATTCATTTCTCTTTCAACCAAATATGAAACCCGCATCCGAAATCAAATCCGAATTATTGCAATTCTCCGGCACAACACAATATTACAGGCATCTATTAGGTGTACTCTTTACCGATGGGATAAAGTACCTCGCCGATGAATGCCAATGTTACTGGCTTCTCGATCTCATAGTTTCGTGGCAAACCCATCAACACGTCAGAGAGCAAGAATTTCAGGTCTTCAAACTAAAGGTAGATGTAAGTAACAGAACGGCAGTTGTTACCATAGAAGACGGGAATGATAATATCATTCAAACGCAAAAAATACCCTTTACAGATTTTCCGTTAGACTCTATAGAAATATGGTATAGTAACAAAGTCATGTACCTTCCTTCCGAGCATTAAAAACTTAGAACCATTTATTATCATCCAAAGGAATCTAAAGAAATGGAAACGACTGAATCATTTTACTGTACTAAATGCAGAACACTTGCCAACAAGATAATATCAGTAGTTCCGACAGAAATGGAGCTAATATGGAATGTCATGGATCAATGTTACGAAATCGCCTTGTATAATTATGAGTTTGAAAAACCTATATCGGTGGTATGTGCAATATGTAACAATAACCTGCTTAATACAGAGTAACTTTTCTGAACAAAAAAACAGAAGTACAAACACTTACGAAAAGTGAGTGTTTGTACTATGACAGTAAGAAGAAAAATACAATGGTGAACGTTTATCACTGTTTTGAATAACAATGCCTTTCGACACAAAAACACAGTACATTCTCACGACAAACGGCAAACAGACAGGTAAGTATCAAGTAAGGTATTTATCTGTCTTTGCCAAAAAAACGAGTAAGACGAACGTTTTATTCTTTCAAAATTCAGTATGAAAAGGGTTGACTATTATAGTGAGTTTTGAAAGAAAAAACTACTGATATGACGTTATAGTAAGAACTAAGTAAAATAGATTTATTCATTTACATATTAGAAAGAAAAACTATGAAAGTAATAGGATATTGTAGAATCTCTAGCAGTGTTCAAGACCTTGAAATTCAAAGACAATTGATTTTGGAATATGCACAACGAAACAGAATGATAATTGACGAGTTCATCGAAATTGAAATGTCAAGCAGATTTTCCCCGAAGCAACGTAGGATAGATGAACTGATATTGAAACTTAGCAAGGGTGATATTTTAATAGTAGCGGAACTCTCAAGATTGGGGAGAAATATGTTGGAGGTGCTTAATATCATTAATGAACTGACCGAAAAGGCAATCAAAATAATATTCATCAGACAACCGGAACTTTCGACAACTTCTCCTCATGGGAAATTACTAATGGCTATTTACTCGTACTTTGCCGAGTCGGAAAAAATTTTCATATCGCTTAGAACAAAAAGCGGGCTTGCTACAGCAAAAAGTAAAGGGGTACATCTCGGACGACCGAAGGGAGCAAAAAACGCCAATGGTTCAGCATTCGATTCTTATAGAAGTGAAATAAAAAAGCATTTGAAACTAGGAATCCCGATACATAGTATTTTGAAGATTGTAAACAGTAATAGGGAAAAGAAATTGAGCTATACTTCATTGCTCTATTTTATAGAACATGATACAGAGTTGCTGCAACTAAAATAATTATCATTCAATGTTCAAAGTTGTAGGTAGAGTTTAAGTATAGGAGTTTGGTAGAAAATGATATAATAAGCTATGTTAGGAGAGACAGCTTTTATGTTTGCTTTACTATCAAGTTCAATTTATTTAATTGGTTTTATTTGGTTTTGGCTTGACTTTATTCTTTGGTTTAGCTCATTTGTTTTGCTTAGTTCTTTTTGCTTAGTTTATTTGGCTAGACTCTATTCTTTTGATTTGGTATCAATTTATTTGGTTTAGTTCATTTACTTTGGCTTAGTTTATTTGGCTTTGGCTAGACTTAATTCATTAGGTTTGGAATCAATTGATTTGAAATCAATTGATTTGGTTTTGCTCTATTTATTTGGTTTGGTATCATTTGGTTTGGCTTAGATTATTTAAACTTATTTATATCTAAAGAATAATGTATATCTGAAAAACAACCAAAAAATATCTGATTTTTGATTCAACTAAAAAAACAAAAAAAAACTTATAGGAACGATGATACTGTAACTTCACCTAAAGAATACGTATAGGTAAAGCTATTCAAGAATGATACTCAAGTAACTTATTTTTATATAGCTTTCTTTTAGGATGCTCTTTGAAGTGTTTAAGTAAGACTTTAGATTTGAATGTTCAAAAGTTATAAACAACTCATATACCTCCTAGGACACTCTTTCTGTCAAAAGGTGTCACTTTTTTTAAAAATATTTTTAATGCAATGAAAAACCCCAACTTTTCATGGTTGGGGCATTTCAGCTAAGTCAGGATTCAATATAGAGCAGTCGCTATACAGCCAGGTTATATAATGCAGCTGTGCCTCAGCTTGAATTTATAGAAATTCAGTCTTACCTATAGTTTCATAAGTTACTTGCATTTGCTTCTTAGCACGTTTAAGACGTGACTTAATTCCATTTTCAGTCGTACCATATTTTTGAGCTAACTCAATTTCTGGGATTCCTAAAATGTACCTCTCATGTAGAAGTTGTCTGTCTTTCTGATTTTTCATTATTATATTAATAATATCATTTACTTCAGTCAGCCGTTCTTCCCTCAGATAGTATTCATAAGAAGCGATTTCTTCCATCTCATCAATAGTATGAAGTGAATTGGACTCATACTCTATCATTACTCTTTTCATCCTGTTTCTGTCCCGATTTAAATTTGTCATATAATTTGTCAGGGCTTTTCTATACCAGCTACAAAAAGAATCGGTTGTACCAATAAGATTGTTTTGTTTAGAATAACACACTTTATAGATCATATCAGAAAAAATATCCTCAAATATTCTCAGCTTTTTTCTATACTTATTATATAGAATGCCTCTTGTCAAAGACCGTAGTTTAGAATAAAATACTTTAAGAGATTGATATCTTACAGATTCATTCGGTGAAGTTACCCACCTATAATAATGTAAATTAACAATATCGGACAGAGTTGGCTTTGGTATCATGTATTTCTCCTTAATTTTTTGAAAACAAAAATCGGCTCGAACTTCATTTTTTTGCCTTGCCGCACAATTTTGTTATCTCGTGTGATTTTATGATTTATAACTTCTTCAACTTGATTTTGTGGTTGCGCATTAATATCCGGCATGACCATATTATAAGTGATAACATGAGTGAAACCTGCTTCTATGGCAAATCTCTTGGCATCACTCTCTAAACTGATAATAGGATTTTTAAAAAGATTCTTGTTACTGTTAATGTCAGCGATATTGAGCCAAAACTCTCCGTTGTCTCTTAATAGGCGATACGTATTTTCAATCATTCGCTTGAGGAATCCCAGTTTCCAAGAATTTTCTCCTCCTTGGTCATAGAGTGGATACTTGATATAACTTTGGTCGGGGTCTTTTGAATATTGCTCACAGTTAAAGTAAGGACAAGAAGTCAAAGCCACATGAAATTTTCCTTCCATAAGAGTAAAAACAGAATCTTCAAATATGTTTTCAGCAGGAACCAAAGAATTATACATGCTGAATTTAAGAGGTTGACTTATATGTTGTTTCCAGTAATTTTCTACTTTCTTATACTGTTGATGAATAGAAGTGTTTACATCAGTACCGTAATAATGGACAGTTCTGTTATTTAACGGAGAATGATTACAAGAAGCGAGCGCACCTCCCAACCTTCCTCCAAATCCCATACAAGGGTCAAAAATGTAAAAGTCTTCCAATTCACTTGTTAACCTTTCAGCACTATTGAGATATATCCATTTTGCCACAGAGCAAGGAAAGTTGTATGCGGGTTTTGACCCATTCGTTATTTTAAGCAAATCTATACAATCTGTTATTGTAGCATTTGGTTTGCGCTCTAAAAGTTTAAACTTACCCTTTCTGATAATTGCATTCATGTTCTTGAAAAAAGTATCAGCGTTATGAAACAGTGCCAAAGGACTTTTACCCTGCCACGTTTCAGTTTCCCAAATTTGAAAGAACCAGTGATTGATACCTTGAGTGTGATGCGATTTGTATTGCAGGGAAAGGTTCTCATTTTTAATGTCACACGAAAAGATATATCTTGACTTTCTATCAGGCAGAATTACAGTAATTCCGTTCTCCGTATTCAATACCTTCATATTTTCAATTATTTCTTTTTCACTCAACCGTACACCGAAGGGAGGACACTTTTTGTTGATAAGTTCAAGCAAGCTAAGTCGTACTTCTTCAATATAGTTTTTGTATTCCGGCTCTTTCATTTTTCTTATATCTTGTAGAGAAAAATTGAAGTGCTGCGGTAGCAGCACCTCGTTCGTAAAAGTCGGATTGTTGTTTTGTTCATTATTAGTTATCATTAAGTTCTCCTGATAAGGTTTCTACAAACGTCATAATAATTGCTTCAAACTTCTTATCATCATGAACTTGAGTCATGCCAATATTTACCGCAGTTATTGAAGTCTCAAGGAACTTTTTTTCTTCATCTGTACATACCTCTTTTAGTTTTTGTATCTTTTCATCAAGGCTTACAAATTCTTTATAAGTTTTAACAGCATTTACCCTTTTTTTAAATTTATTATATTCTTTTTCATTAGATAGTAGGGGTCTTCTCATTGATTCTGTAAAATCTTTAAGATATACCTCGAATTTAGCATCATCCGATTCTTTTTCCCACTTCTCTTTTTGCCCCTGTTCATTCATAATTATTTCACGAATGGCTTTTTGAGCAGTATGCAAATTAATACCTAATTTAGTCAGCAAATTGAGTGTTTCATCAACAACAATCCTTTTTCCTCCATGCTCACTTTCAAATTCTTTTAAAGTCAATTCAAATAAATTATCTTTTACGTTATCCGAACCTCCATCAGCATTATTAATTTGATTGTATGCCTTTTCAAGAGAAGTCTTACCTTCAAAAACCTGTTGAAACAATTTTGAATCTGTACTCTTGACTTTCTGGGCTTTGCCGATATAGGATGAACTGATGCCAAAATACTTTGCTGTTTCAGTACGACTGTCTATCCCGATATTCTTAATTTCGATATCTAAATCATCCTTCATCTCAATCATTCTGTGACTAATCAAAGAAAGGTTCTTATCCTTTAGAATATCATAAAACTTCAAGGACATAATAGCTCTTTGTCCCTTTGATAAATGGCGGCGGTTAACGTTCTTACTTATTATAAAATCAAGAATATTTTCTTCTTCACCCTCATAATAAACAAACAAAGGAGTACGACTAATATCATGATTTTTTATAAGGTTAATTCTTTCGCGTCCATCAATAACGACCATTTCACGTGTAATAGTAATATAGTCTGTAAATCCATTGGCTATAATATCTTCCAAGAGACTACTGCATTCTTCATTATTCATAGTGGGGATAGCATCCATATAAGGATGGTTCTGTAAGATTTTTATCTCCTCTCCTGATAGTTCAAATGCAGTTCTATTTCCAAATGACGCATTGTTATTTAATAACTTCACCTCATCTAGAAAGTCATCAATTGCATTTTTTGACATCTCAACTTTTTCACCGCCTAAATGCATAGACACATTTGCTGTTTCCTTTACTGTTTCTGCGGATTCTTCTAAACCAACCAAACTTTTAATGTTAGATGCTGAGGCATCGTTCGGAATTGTACCAAATACTAATTCTGAATTTGTAATATCAGTATTCGGCGTTGTGTTTTGATTATTTGAATTCATAAAATTCTCCAAAAAGTAATAAAATTTATTTTGTTGATTACAGCAGAGCAACATAAGAATCTGAATTCTTTATTGCCAGATACCCATAATGCGAATGTCATTTTCATAATACTTCATTGAGTATTGTAAACCTGCAGAGTGTGAGCTATAGTTCAGTTATGTTATCATAAGGCCTCCTTTATAGAATAAACTGAGAAACATATTATATGAGTATTGCGCAATACTGTTTAATTTTAATTTGAATTCTTCAAAGCAGCTCTTACTTCATTTTCACGGAAGAAAACTTTTCTTCCGATTTTAAAGAATGGAAGAGATTTGTCTTTCATTCTTTTCCAGATTGTAGTTTCTCCGATATTGAATAGTTTCTGAATATCCTGCCTTGTAAGAATGCGTTCTTCCTTTTCGTGTGATTCAATCAAAGTCAACTGTTCTTGAATAACTTCTCTTATAATTGCTTTGAACTCTTCTAAGCTGTGTACTTCAATTGCTATCATGGCTTTTTTGTTTCTGTGATTATTTTTTTATTCAAAACTAAGAGGTATGGCGAAAATAACAAAATTATATTTTTACGTAAATATAAATAAATCAACGAATTGCGTAGGTTTTGTTTCTTTTGAAAGCATCACAGTTTTATGGGTTTTTTGTGATTATTATTTATCACAGAATTGCTTGGATTTCTGCTTCACTCTGTAAATACTGCTCCATTATGACAGTTGTTGTATTTTATGTAAGTTTGTGAAAAGTATCAAAAATGTAAAACACAGTCATAAATTAGATTATGAGTAAAGAAAAATATAGGTGTTACGCATGTAATAGGTTATTAACAAAAAACGGTACTGACTTGCGAAAAGACCCTGATGTACGTGTTCAACGATGCAGTTGTAGAAGAGAGGAGTGCGGTATATCGAATGTATTTATAATAGTTGAAAGTGAAGATCAATCTTTGATTGGAAAATATCTTTTTCCAAAAGTAAAAGGCAAGGCATTTACATATGAAGAAGCCGTTAGAAAATTTCAAGCAAAGAAAAAACTTCTAGGCATGCAAGATACAGAAGAGGTGTTAGAAGAATTTGCAGATGATAAATTAGAAGAATTTATAGCAGAAAGTAATGAAATTAAGGAAGAGGCTGTACAGGTAAAGAAACTTGTGTATCGTAAGAAAGCTGTTGAAGCTGCATTGGAAAGAAATCGAAAAAAGGTAGTGACACTAGCGGAGGAACTCGAAGAATTAGAAATAAAAATTGAAGAAATACAGCACTATAAAAAAACGATTCGTACACTTGAAGAAGCGAAACTTCGTGCTGAGGAAATAAAGAATTCTGTTGGGCAAAGTTTGAAAAGCAGTTAATGTAATTCACATACGTTATGCTACCTAATTATGAATATGGTGATACAGATTGAAAAGATTCTTCTGTTGTTTAATAAAAAGGTTTATACTTCAGACATTAAATTTCTCTATATGTACACACTCTTCACTCCCATGCACTACGAACTTCATCAATAGCTTCTTTCTGTGTGACCCTGACATACCGTTGAAAACTCTTACGGCTCTTATGCCCCGAAACAGACATAACATGCTCAGGTAATATTCCTTTGACAAGAGAAAGAGTAATGAACGATCGTCTAGCTGTGTGACTGCTCACCAATTCATATTTGGGTTTCAATTCATCAATACGTTTATTGCCGATGTAATGGGTAAGTTGAATCATCGTATCAATTTCTGCTGCTTTACAAAGTTCTTTCAATCCTTCGTTGTACTTCTGTGAAGATACCATCGGCAACTTTCCTTTGTAATGTTCCAAAATGTCTTGCAGTTTCTTTATCATTGGAATGACTATCGGGTCTTGTGTCTTTACAGTATAAATGGTAATGACCTTTTCCTGATAATTGAGATTTTCAGGTTTCAAGTTCTTCATATCAGAAAACCGTATGCCTGTATAGAGCTGTACTAGGAAAAGGTCTCGCAACTTCTCTAATTTGGGGGTTAAGTTCGTTAGCTTTTGAATAGCTTCCAATTCTCCTGCATTCAAAGCAATCTTGGTTGTCTCTTCATCGAATACTTTAAGGGCTTTGACAAACTTGATATTGGTATGCAATCCCTTATTAAAACAGTCGTGCATAAAGGTTTTGATGATTTTAAAGAAACGTCCCTGCGAATTGTTGGAGAGTTTCTTCTCGGAAAGGAATTGTGTCATGCTGACAAAGAAAGTATCATTTATATCATCAAAGGTCAACGATACTTTCTTTACCTTCATAAATTCTTCCAAATGATTTTTGGTTGTATTGTAGGAAGTAAGAGTTGAATGCCCGATTTGTTTACCATCATTAGATAATCTTTCACCGGATTCAGTTTCATTGATAAACTTTTCAAAGTATTCCTGAATTTGCAATTTACGTTTAGCTCTTGATTGTTTCGGAGGTTTGTTATTAATAACTTGATCTAAAAGTGCCTTTACTTCCTTGACTGTTGGATAACGGCTTTGCTCCCGTTCTATATCCTCATAGAGCTTACGTAAGGTATTGCGTATCTTATCCAACTTCTCATTGATAACGGCAGGATTCTTTGAAGAAATTTTTGCCCGTTGTTTTTTTGCATCCCAGAGAATTTCCTCAATATGAATCTTGAGAGTAGTACGTACACGGAAGCTGTTCCATGCTACAGAAATAAGGATAAAGTTATATACCTTGTCATTTTCTTTGGTTACCTTTTGCAGATAGAAGTTGACACTAAATTTATTCATAGAATACCTCTTTTATTAGTAAATTTCGAGTTTCACCGTTGTTTTTTAATTTGATGATAAGAACAGTCATCATAAGTGCCTATTTCTCAAATTATTAAGTGAAAATGTCAAAAAAGTTTTGACGAAACTTTTGACAGAATAGTGTGAAATCAAAAAAATATAAATGAAAGATAAGTCTGAATGTGTAGTGTTAAATATATGTTTTTATTGTAGTTTATGTAAGTCAATTAAATTCAAAGATTTAGTATAAAAATAAATTAAAGAATTTTGACAGAAGTTTTGACGAAATTGAAAAATCCCTGAAAAGGGATTTTTTCGTTTATGCTGTATTATCAAGGCTTTGCAGATTTTCAAGTAGTGAGCTTTTTGGAGATTCGCAGAGCTTTTTTTAGGGTGTTTGAGATTTGCTGAGTTTTACTTAGTTTCATTGAGTAATAGTGATTGGAGGCGAGAGAGGAAGGAGTTGAAAAATTTTCTCAGCTCTGTAGAGATAGTTTTTTAGGGGAGAAGGATTGGAAAGAATGATATGCGAGTATGAAGCGTTTGATAAGATTATTTTTTTATACTGTTTGTAATTTTTTTACTGGGTTCAACTTTGTTATTGTACGTCTATAATTCGATTATTGATTAATTAATCTGTGCAGGGCAGATCATCCAAATACAAAAGCCGCTCACTTTTTTTTGTAAGCGGCTTCTGACTATTAATTGTTGATTACTACAATTATTGCTTAATAAACGTGGAACGGGCTGTACCCTGTGCGGCAGACTTGAGAGTTACAAAATAAGTCCCTGTAGGCAAAGACCGCGTATCAAAATTGCATGGGTCTTTAGCATCGATATGTTTTTGAATCAATACTTTACCTAAAATGTCGGTAACTTCAATATCTAAAGTCCCCTGTACACCCTGCATGTTTAATGTAACGAAATCTTTTGCAGGATTAGGATACGCCTGAAGCTGTATTGCACCTTTTACAGGAATGATAGTCGGCTTGGTAGGTTCAGGATTGCTTTCCTTACGCCAGCCTTCAAGATTGAAACTGAAATTAGCACTAAATCCATCTTGGAAAGTTGGACCTCCATTATTTCCTGTTTGGAAAGCAAAGGGATCAACAGGTGGTACTCCTAATATACCACTTCGTGTAAAGCCACATATTTGTACCGGTGTTTCTTCGTACCCCAAATTCCAACCTGAACATATTCCTGTACCTGCATCTGGGCCTATACCTCCCATGATAGCATGATCCTTCACTTGGCAGAATTTAGAAAAACGTGCAACATAAGCCGAGAGGAGCCCAAGATTACCTGCGCCTTTTAAAATTCCCGGAAGTGGAAAGATTGTTGAAGAAGTTCCTCCAGTAATATATATGTCTTCTCCTACACAGACAATTGCATCACCGTCTTCGTTCCCTTCCCTTCCAAACCAACGAGTTTGCAGCCTCTGGCCGTTGGATGGATCGAAGCGCACCAAAATTGCATCGTTATTGTCGTTTGGATGTGATCGAGGATTTAAATCAGTATCAATAAAACCATTACTATTTGTAGTTCCCGTAACTACATAGGAACCTGTAAAGAAGTTTTGTGTAATTGCCATTCCTCTATCGTTTGACTGTGTTAAATCTGCACCGAGTACTGTACTAAGTGGCGCACCAAAAACTTTCGACCAAAGAACAACACCATTTGGGTCAAATTTACTTATTGCGACATCTGCAGTTTGTGCAGCAGGAAAAATAGATGGGGTCGGTTCGTTTGTAACACCGATACCCGGATTGACAAATGGATAGGTAATCGGTTCAACAGCACTTTCAGTAGAACCTGTAACTGCTATACTCCCGTCAAAATCCATGGTAATACCATTTAAAAAGTCATCTTTCAGACCACCCATGTATGTACCCCATGCCCGAGTTGTCAGAGTAGGATTAAATTTCACTACAAAACCGTCAAATCGCCCTGCTTCAAAACCTGCAAGCGGGATATTTTGTCTGTTCAACTCTTGATATGCCCCTGTCGGAGACGCTATATTAATAAGTGAATTCGTAAATCCGCAAGCAATAATATTGCCTTCAGCATCTGAGGTAACATCAGTTATTACATCATCGCCATTACAAACAGGAATACTTGCGCAACCTTCGTTAGACGGACCGCCATAGTATGTTGCTGCCAAACGTTCACCCTGTGAATTCAGCTTTAGCAGAAATGCTTCTTTTCTACCGGTTACGTTCGGTTGATACGATGCTATCGTTCCACCGGTAAATACATCTGTTGCATAATCATGGTTTAGGGTCAGATCGCTTCCTTCAGTGGCAAATCCTCCTATGATAGGATTGTTATCTTTATCTACCGTCACACAGGTAGGGTGCACCTCAACAGGATCACGCATAACCGGCGGTCTGGAACCAGGAATAAAAAAGTCTGCTGTATTTCTTCCTATGAATGCTGAAAAAATGCGGTTCCCGTTTGCATCAAATTTTATAATAAACCCTGCCACATCACCCGGGACATTCAGCCGTGCTGTCTTCCGCAAAGGATAGGGGAATGCTTGCTGTCCTGCTGTAGGTCCTGCTGTTATTGTTGTTTTTGTCGGCATGTACGTAGGGAATCCTGTAGTAAAATCAGGAGTGAAATTACCGTCAGGATCATTTTCTGTATCCAGGTTAAGATTTTTGGATGTTGTGGCTCCTACGATGTAATAATTACCTTTTAAATCCCTGGCAATATCTTCTACTGTTTCATCACCGGTATCACCCCCAAAGAAGGTTGGAAATTTGCTTTCATCAGAGAAGGTGGCAATATAGCCGTCAGGAAGACTCCTGAGGCATCCACATAAAGGGTCAAATACAGAAGATGAGCCCGGTGTCATGAGCATAAACGGGTTATTGTTAATCATCGGTAAAGCTGTACTCAAAGTCTTCCCTACCAATGAGACAACCGGTATATCCAATCCTGTATAAACTGCTACACCCAGTCCTTCATCGTCTCCATCATCAGAGCCAGGTGTCATTGTATTTGATAGTACTCCTTTATAAGGGGTAATCCAGTATGAGTTTTGCATCAACCGTTCCAATTTCATTAAGAAACCATCTTTTGACTTTGGGATAGTAGGGTCAGCGGAAATATTAAAAGCACATGATAGTGTATTAAGATCCCGGAATGAGTCCATAAACGGATTGGTGGTTATTCCCCAATAATTATCATCTTGGGGGTAATCATGCCATGTGGTCGTAAAGGAAGTTCCAGCAATATAGTAACCGTCTCTTCCATATTTTATATCATTTCCGAATTCATCCCAAATGTCTCCGTACATACCACCGCCGCTGGCAGGTACGCCTGCATTTGTAAATGGGATGGCTAATACATCGTAAGTGTTACCTGGCGGAAGTGTAGGGATAGGGAAACCACATCGATCTGTGAGTGTCAATGCACTGTATTGAGTTCTATGGTTTGTATTGAACAGCAATGCGCCCCATGCGGGGTCGGTGAGAGTCGGGCTATTAGTTGCACCGACTACGGCAATCCACCCGTTGAGTCCAAAGCAAATATCGTTCAATTTATCATCACCGGCATCACCAACGATTGTTGACCATGTCATTGCGGAGGTCATACCTGCGTAATCAATATCAACTTTCATTACGAAACCATCGTCTGCGCCACCGCTATAAACAGTTTGGAGCGTGTTGGCAAATATTTGATTATTGGTGTTACCTGTAATATACAAGGCAAAGTTATTGCCTTCCACAGCATTTACAATTCCGTTACCTTCTTCCTCACCGGTAGCCAATGTTGAGACTCCGGGATTACCACCTAGAAATGTGTTATACATATAGATTCCGTTTGTAGCAAATAATGTGGCATAGGCATCAGAAAGCCCACCGTTATAATCAGGATCTGCTGCCCAAGGAAGAGTGCCAATAGCAAAGATATGGCTACTTGTAGTACCTGTTATTGAGGTAAACCCTGCAGAATATACATCATTGGCAACATCTTCTCCCGCCCCTCCCCAATATGTTGACCACAGGATATTACAATTATTATCGACACAAGCGACAAATCCATCCTGTCCGTTATCTTTTATCGGTTGTGCTGCATTGAGTATTGGAAAAAGAAGAGGGCTTGATGTATAACCACAGAAAAAGATATGGTTATTTGTGGGGTCAACATCAACCGAGAGAGCATTTTCATCATTTTCACCGTGATAGACACAACTCCAAACCAATGCACCGGTCGGGTCGTATTTCATGATAAAGGCATCTTCCCCCGCCAAATAACCATACAGTGTACTGACAACAGGAAAATTGTAGGAAGTTGTATAACCTACTGCATAAAGATTTCCCTCGGCATCAAAGTCCGCACTGTTGACAACATCGGTATAGGTTTGCTGTCCGCCGAAAGCACCAACATAAGTACTCCATACTAATGTAGGGTCAACAACCAAGTCTTTACTCTTATTATATTTCCCAACTTTGAAGCCGATAACGTTATTATCAACGCTAAACTTTACTTTTACAGCACTTTTATCAGTGCCTTTGTTGTAAGCGGATGTTGAGTATGATTCAGGAATTGATTCAACAAACTTGCTTTTCTCCTGCTCAATAATCAGGTCTCCTTTTTTTATTGAAACGCTCTTGGCTCCATCATAACGGTACTGAAATTTGGAAATGTCACCACCTGGATGTACAATCACATCGTATTTCAGGTTTCCGTTCTGGGACATAAATACCATGTCTATATTAGGGTAAACATTATGGTATATAACACTTTGGTAAGAACGTGCATCATGCGTCATTGCGTCCCTGCTGTAGAAATTGTAAGTTTCTGTTTGTTCATCTTTCCCACTAATAGATGTGTTACTGTTGCTGCCCACAAGGATAAGGTCATTTCGCTGTATGTTTTGCTCACCTTTTTTATCCGAAGGGGTAGTCCGTACAAAAGCAACTCTATCCTTAAGGAAATAGGCAGTCATGTCTTTTTGCTTCAGCGTGAATTTAATATCGCTTCTTAGCTTGTTATCCGTATCAAAAACTTGCCCTTTGTTTTCAATAAAAGATACGGGCTTATTCTTTATTAGTTTGTCGGCTTTTATCTTATAACTTTGTTCTACATTGCTTTGGGTATTGTCGAATCCAAATACTGTTAAATTTGATAGAAGTATTGCTAATAGCAGAAAGTACGTATTTCTTGCTAATAATCTGGTTTTCATAGTTATTTCCTTTATATTTGTAATTTATTATAATATGGCGATAATTGAAGTACATCAAGCATGAGTGATTGATGTATACCGTTATAATAATGAGAATTTATTAATTAGGTTTAGTTGCTCATCTTATGGCGGTTTAGTATGTATAAACTCAATATGAAAACATCTTTTGTACAGTTTGAATACTCCCACATATTCACAAAGTGAGATGTCGGTTGCACTATTACCAAGAAATGACACTTGGTTTTGGTAAAGACCGTTACATAAATGAATTTGCCTGCAAGCTTAATTATTCATTACGTAGCGGTTTTTTTATTTTAAATTTGTTGAAGACATCCTCCGTATAATGTTGATATTCAATTAATTTACTTTAACCTACTCAAGGTTATTTTAGATATAGTTTCTATTTGTTATCAATTGCTGTCTTAAATACCTAGAAAGTTTCGGGAAGTTTGGGCAGTGATTTAACTTCTTAGATTATTCTCACCTGAATGTCTTTACGATCAGGTAAGAATGTTTTTCAGTTTAGGGTTTATCTGAAATTAACATTACAAATGTGGCAAAAAAAAAGAATATAAATTCAAAAAAAAAACCTGTATTTTTCCTGTATATTGAAGTAGAAAATGAAGGAGGGAGTAGTGAAAACTCTTATAAATCGGTAAGTGAAAGCAGAGTGGAGGTACCTTGTTTAAGTCCTAGTTTTTTGCGGATTCGAGTTCTGTGTGTGTCTGCTGTATCCGGGGAAATATGAAGTAGTTGAGCTATCTCTTTTGTTGAGTGCCCTGCTCGGAGCAGTATGCAAACCTTTCTTTCTGTTGGTGTAAGTGAAGGATAGTGAGCTGTAAGTTTTCGCTCCAGTTCACTGTGAGCATCAATAAATCCCTGCTCGAAATCTGACCATTCGTTAGCAGAATTCAACATATCTTTTATTTCTTTTTGGAGTGTATGAATTTGCTTTTTAGACTTGTCGTTTACCTTTGATTTGATTAACTCAAAATGATTATGAAGTTTCCTTAGGAATTGCTCACGTTCGCAGGTATGAAAGGTAACTGCTTCATTTATTTGCTGCTTTGCTTGCAATTCCTTCTCAAGTAATTCATTTTTTCGTTTTTCCTCCATTCGAAATATTTGGATTTCAAGTTCTACATCACCCCGTTTTTGAGCTACTTTCTCGTTGTTAGTTATTCTGTCAATATGTAGTTTTAGATACCTGAGTGCTTCAACTATATTTCCTCTTCGCTCTTCGATTTCAGTCAGTCTCAAATAGATGTGGTGAATATATTGCAGTGAGGATTCCTTTTCTTCAAGTTCCTTTACTTTCAAATATTCTTCGGCGGCACGTTCATCATTGCCTGAGTGTTCATAGGTTGTGCCTAATATAAATCGAATGATTGATTCATCATATATAAGTGAAAATTTCATACTGTCTTCCAATGCTTCTTCCAAAATCGCAATTCCTTCTTCAGGATTTGTTCCGTTTCCTTGAAGATAATATCCTTCCAAAACTCCTCCCAAAATGGTTTTCGATCTAACGAGCTGTACATGATCATTATGCTCTTCAAAGATTGCTACAGCTTTTCGCAAGTACAATTCAGCATTTTTTGCATCATGTTTGAGGATATAGGCAGTGCCGATATTATTATGAGTTGTACCGATTAGAATATGATGGTTTATTTTTTCATAATAATGGAGAACGTCCAAAAAATGTTCAAGTGCCAAATCGGGTTCATGGATATGACGATAATAATTACCCTTGTACATTTTTACACCAATTCTTAGTTCATCATTATCAAGCTCTTCCGCAAGGATAAAAGCACTCTGTATTTCTTCCAAAGCACTTCTGTAGTTGTTTATGGTCAGAAGCACATGAGCAGCATTGACATGAATCCAACATTCGCTTTCCTTATTCCTATTTTTCTTAGCACATTGAATTTGCATATACTGAGCTTTAAAGCATTCTATAAAATTGGCAGTGAGATAAAAACTGTATCCTGCATTATTCCATAATTCCAGAATAATATTTGCATCAATATCATGGGACTCCGCTTCAATAGCTGCCTGACGAAAAAAGAGTGCCGCTTGATTATTATTTCCATTTATTGCAAAATCATACGCACTGTTCTCTAATTGTGAGACTACCTCAGGTCGAGGAATGTTTTTAAGCTCATTTACAAGCATAGTATAAAATAATTTTGATTGTAGAAATTTGATTTGGACTTTAACAGGAGTTAATTGTATGGTGAACTTACAGGGTAGAAAGTATTGATTGAATGGATTTTCCATGCTCAAGCCTTAATTTTTTACGAATTCGAGTTCGATGTGTATCGGCGGTATCAGAGGAAATATGAAGTAACTGAGCTATCTCTTTTGTAGAGCGTCCTGCTCGAAGCAGTATGCAAACCTTTCGTTCTGCCGTAGTAAGTGATGGAAATTGAGCTGTGAGTTTTTGCTCAAGTTCGCTGTGAGCTTCAATAAATCCTTGCTCAAAATCAGACCATTCTTTCTTTGAAGTCATTATATCTTTTATCTCTTTTTCCAGAGCAATAATCTGTTTCTTTGATTTTTTGCTTACAGTCGATTCGATTTCCATTAGACGCTTCTGAAGCTTAGTTAGGAACTTTTCACGTTCACGTGCATGAAAAGAAACAGCTTCATTTATCCGCTGTTTTGCTTGCAGTTCTTTTTCCAACAGCTCATTTTTACGTTTTTCCTCCATACGGTAAAGCTGTACTTCAAGTTCAACCGACCGGCGTTCTTGAATCTCCTTTTCGCTTTTAATTACAACATCTGCATATTCTTTTAAATAATGAAATCCTTGAATAACATTACCTCTACGTTCTTCTATTCGAGCTAACTGCCAAAGAGTTTCACGAATGTTATGCAAAGAAACACCATCTGTTTCGAGCCCTTTCGCAATTAAGAGTTCTTCCAAGGCTCGCTGATCATCACCGGAATATTCATAAGTCTCTGCAAGTTGCAAGCGGGCAACAAATTCTTCATTTGTGAGAGAAAGCCGGATACTATCATCTAAGGACTGTTTTAAAAAGTAAACTCCTTCCTCAATATTTACATGTAAACCTGTAAGCATTGCCCCTAAACAGAATTTTGATTTTATTTCAAGAACTTTTAGCTCAATTATGTCTTGGTTAAGCTCTTTAAGCAGTGATAACGTTCTTCTGTGGTATTTCTCCGAATTTTCCGCATCGCCTTTCATTTCGTACGCAATCGCAATGTTTAAGCAAACTCCTGCTATCGCTACTTGATCGCCTTGTTGTTGGAAATAGGTGAACACGTCCATATATTTATCCAAAGCTAAATCCGGCTCTTCTACGCTATGAAAATACCCTCCGAATGACAGTTTTATCCAATTATTTAAATTCTTATCATCAATTTGTTGTGCTAAATTATAAGCAATTTGCAATTCCTCTAAACTACTTATAGAATCGCCCATTTCCTGAAGAATACCGGCAATATTTACGTGAAATAAACTTTCTTCCCGAATGTTCTTTGTTCGTCTAATCTGTTTTAACGCCATGTCTAAAACTTTTAGACACTCAATATTCTTTAATGCTTTATGATAAAACTT
>JACPWH010000309.1 GCA_016197185.1 Ignavibacteriota bacterium | reverse complement strand
AGATACCTACTTGACTATTCAGTTCGAGAGCCAAGGTTCACAACTGCTTCATATTTAAGGGAATATGTCTCTAAAATGTCTATAATGTATAGGTATAGCAAACATGCACGATGAAGATATGAATAATGTGATTTTGTTTAATTTGTTCACTTATATCGGTTGTTATAACCGGCATTTGGCATTTCCCTAACTATACCATATGTTTAATATTTATCTCAAGACAGAAAATTTCTTTACTTTCAATTTCCCCAGAGGGGATTAATAGTAATAGAAGCATAAACCCCAAAAACGAACAAAGCTCCATCGGAGCGACATATTCTCTATGCCGCTCCGATGGAGTTTTAGAGTATCAGCTGGTATCACTGTATTCTATTACTATGCTGCTCCTACCGGAGCTGAAAACCTTTGCGAACCTTTTGCGTTCCTTTGCGCCTTTTGCGTTAAAAAAGAAGCATCGAGAAAATCCTAAAAAAATAAATAAAAATGGACGGCAACAACTAAATGTTACCGTCCATTTTTATTTCATAAACCACTCAAACACTTATCAAACTTCATCAAGTGCTTTTTGTTTCTTCTGAGCACGAAGACGCAAGTTGGTATCAAGGATTTTCTTACGGACACGAATTGAAATTGGAGATACCTCCAATAATTCATCATCTTCGATAAATTCAATGAATTGCTCCAAACTCATCTTGCGCGGTGTTTCCAAGCGGATGATACCGTCTGAACCCGAAGCGCGCATATTCGTAAGATGCTTTGCCCTGCATGGATTTACTTGAATATCCTCTTCACGGGCATTTTCACCCACTACCATTCCTTCATAAATTTCCACTCCAGGCTCAACAAATAATACTCCACGTTCCTGTACACTTTCGAGCGAGTATCCGGTTGCAGTTCCGTTTTCCATTGAAACCATCGAACCCTTTGTTCGCCCGCTGATTAAACCCTTGTATGGCATAAAATCATGGAATGTATGATGGATGATACCTTCACCTCGTGTGGAAGTAAGGAATTCGGTACGGAAACCAATCAATCCCCGAGCCGGCACATAAAACTCAGCGCGGATAATATCACCTTGCGGTGTCATGTTGACCATTTCGCCTTTGCGTCTGCCGAGGATTTCAATAACTGTACCTACGTGTTTATCGGGAACATCTACAAGTACATGCTCAATCGGCTCGAGAAGCGCACCGTTATCGTCACGTTTCATAAGAACTTCCGGTTTCGACACCGCAAATTCATAACCCTCACGGCGCATTGTTTCGATAAGGATTGCAAGTTGTAATTCACCGCGACCCGAAACCTTGAATACATCTGCTTGATCGGTGTCTTCAACACGCAGAGCAACGTTCATACGAAGTTCGCGGTAGAGACGGTCACGGAGTTTAGGAGTAGTAACGTGCTTACCTTCCCGCCCTGCAAACGGAGAAGTATTCACACAGAAATACATGGCAATCGTCGGTTCTTCGATGTTTACATACGGTAGTGCAACCGGATTTGAAGTGTCAGAAATCGTTTCGCTGATATATACATTCTCAAAACCCGAAAGAGCTATAATTTCACCTGATTCAGCACTTTCGATAGGCATTTGATTCACTCCTTCGTAGGAATACATTTTCGTGATTTTTTGTTGCTCTTTTGACCCGTCAAGGTGAATCAGAACTACAGAATCTCCCACTTGTACTCTACCCGAATGAATCCGCCCGATAGCAATACGACCTACATAATCACTCCAGCCGAGAGCAGTAATGATCATTTGGAACGGACTATCAATATCGTATTTCGGACCGGGAATCGTATCAATAATCGTTTCAAAAAGCGGAGCAAGCGTCATAGAATCATCTACTAATGAGCGTCTTGCAATACCTTGCTTTGAAATAGCATAAATAACAGGGAAATGTAATTGGTCGTAATCCGCACCGAGTGCAATGAAAAGATCAAGGATTTCATCCAAAACCTCTTCAGGTCTGGCATCGGAACGGTCAATTTTATTAATAACAACAATTGGAACAAGGTGTAATTCCAATGCTTTTTTAAGAACGAAACGTGTTTGGGGAAGAGGACCTTCCGCAGCATCCACAAGCAGCAACACGCCGCTTACCATACTCAAAATACGCTCTACTTCACCACCAAAATCAGAGTGACCGGGAGTATCTACAATATTAATTTTTGTGCCTTTCCAGTGTACGGAGGCATTTTTAGCCATGATAGTAATACCTTTTTCACGTTCAAGGTCATTGGAATCCATGATACGTTCGGCAACCACTTGGTTTTCGCGAAATGTACCGGATTGACGTAAAAGATGGTCAACAAGGGTGGTTTTGCCGTGATCAACGTGGGCAATGATAGCGATATTCCGAATATCGGGGCGAGTCGTACTACTCATAAATCCTTAGAAATAATAATAAAATCTGTACATTAGCGCAAAAATACGAAAAATTTGGCTAAGAATTGGCATCAAACTTTGGAAATGTGATTTCACGCTTTGTAAAGCGCAGAGAAATTCGTATTTTTTGATTCGTTAAAGAGAATGAAAATGGGGCAATCTTTAACTATACTCTGCTCTTTTGTTAAAACACCCGATATTCTCTATTATTATTTTTGATAAATTGTATAATATCTTCGCTTGTTCCATTGTTTCAAGAACAATTATGATCCGTTCTTTTACTCTTTTTGTTATTGCGCTTCTTACAATTATATGTTCAGTACAAGCGCAATACTCACTCGACCCAACCCTCATCCCCCCTCAAACGGATTCTATGCCTTCATGGGCAAAGCTTTTGTATAAAAAGCCCGTAAACGTTATTGAACTTGAAAAAGCATACAAAGAATATTACCAAACTCATATATTCGAGAAAAACGCATATACTCGTTTATACAAACGCTGGCGTGCAGCTTCACTCCCTTTTATCGGTGCAGACGGTATCGTTCGTCCCCCGAGCAACGCCCAAGAAATGAATATCTGGCGATCAAGCCGAGAACAAGTTTCAAAATCGAAGAAATCAAGTATCTCCTCTACACTCTGGCAGCCTTTCGATATGGAAACACGTTGGTTGAAAAGTGATGCTTCTGCTCAAACTGTTTGCCCGTGGCAAGCCAATATATATGGATTTGACATTTCACGTTCCAATCCTGATATTCTTGTTGTTGGTACAGAGCCGGGTGGGATTTTCCGAACTACGAATAAGGGGAAATCATGGGAGCAAATCGGTTCAAATTATTTACTTGGTACTGAGGCAATCAGCATCCACCCGACTGACCCTGCTACGTTTATTTTGGGAACCGACAATGCAATTCGCAAAACAATTGACGGTGGAATAACATGGACAACTATCTTCCAAAAGAGCGATATGTGGGTGCATGATATTGAAATCAGTTATGCCAATCCAAATCTGTATTTTGCCGGAACAACACAAGGGTTATTCAGAAGTACGGATGCAGGCGCAACATGGAAACAAATCTTGACAGATGTCATTACCGATTTAGAAATACTCAATAATACACCCAATGAAATTGTAGTTCTCAAGCAAAATAAAACAAGCAATTTTTATGAATTGTGGAAATCGATCGATGAAGGCGCAACCTTCACAGCAAGAACTAACGGCTGGGTAACAGGTTTGACGGGAGGAGAAGGACGGCTTGGGATTACAACAGCCGATGCAAAACGAATATATGTTCTTATGCTTTCCAATAAGGAGCCGCGAGTCCTCCGTTCTGATGACGGAGGAGAAAACTGGTCACTTACTGCATCGGGAAAAACTGATAAATTAAATGTAAATAACGGTCAGGGGTATTATGATATGAGCGTGGTTGTATCACAGACAAATCCTAATGATGTGATTGTTGCAACAACAACTGCCTATAAATCAACTGACGGCGGTGTTACTTTTAGTGAACTTGGTGGGTATGCCGGACCATTTCCGATTCACCCCGACATACAGGAAATGAAGGCAATCGGCAATGATACATGGATTGCAACAGACGGTGGAATAACCTATTCTACAGATTTTTTCACCGACACAAAGAATGCAGATGCCCGCATCAAAGGGATATTCGGATCTGATTTTTGGGGATTTGACCAAGGATGGAATGAAGATGTAGTTGTGGGTGGACGCTATCATAACGGAAATACTGCCCGGCATGAAAATTACCAAGGAACATTTTTGCGGATGGGCGGTGCGGAGTCAGCTACCGGGTATATCAATCCTGCCGATGCGAGAACATGCTATTTTTCTGATATTGGAGGATATAGAGTTCCATCAACATCCGACGGGAAGGTTACTTCCATTGCAATGAGCAAATACCCCAACGAAAGTTATTATCTGATGGAATACAGCGACATGGTTTGGGATCCTCGCTATAGCAACACCCTATGGCTTGGCAATGGTGCTACTCTTTGGAAAAGCGAGAACGGTGGGGCGAAATTCGATTCAATATTTGTAACTACCGACAAAGATGCTGTAATCGAACATATAGAAATATCAAGGAGTAACCCGAATGTTATGTATGTTACTCAGCGTTCCAATACTCTCTATGACGGTAAAATATGGAGAACAGAAGATGGAGGCAAAACATGGGCTACATGCTCAAATCCTGAAAATACAAGTGGAGCAGAACGTCGCGTATCTCAGATTACCGTTTCCGGTACGAATGAAAATGAACTATGGGTAGCATACCGTACAGGAAGTGCCGCAAACAAAGTTTTCAAAACCACAGATGGTGGCAAATCATGGCAAAACTTGACGACACCTACAATTGGTAAATCAACATCAAGTGATATTATCCATCAGATGGGAACTGAGGGCGGGGTATATCTTGCTTGTGATGGCGGCAAGGTGTTTTACCGAAATATATCAATGACCGACTGGCAACCATATAGCGAGGGACTCCCTGTAGCACTTACCATTCGCGGAATAAAATGTTTTTATCGCGACGGAAGATTGCGCATCGGTACAAGCATGGGCGTGTGGGATGCACCTTTATTTGAACAATCGAATCCGTTAGCACAGCCAATGGCAGACCGTTCTGTAAGCCAATGTTCACGTGACACTATTCAATTTATAGATTATTCTGTTATGAATAAAGCAGGTGCAAGCTATTCTTGGAAATTCCCCGGGTCAAGATATGTGAATTCCGATACTATCCCTAATCCACGGGTTGTTTATGATAAACCGGGTATTTATGCTGCAACTCTCACAGTAAATAATATCAACGGGATAAGCAACAGCAAACTTGTCGATAATTTTATCAATGTTCTGCCAAGCGTCTGCGAAGCGGAGTGGATGCCCGGACAAGCACTATCCCTGTCTAAAAATAATGACCTCGGGCGTATAGATTCTATACCTGCACTTGCAGGTGCGACCACCTTCACTGTAAGTATGTGGGTAAAACTCGATACAATTCAACAATCTTTCTCGCAAATATTATCTAATTGGAATAGTAATATCGGGTTTTCATTCGGGTTCTCCTTCCAAGGATATAGACCCAATACAAACCTTACGTTCTATTGGAGAGATGTTCCTTATCAATTGACTTCTCCGTTCGATTTGTCCATTAACCAATGGACACATATCGCAATCACAATTGAGCCGACCAAAGCCACACTTTACCGTGACGGGGAAAAATGGGAACGTGCAGGAAATTATGCAGGGTTCGATTTATCCCATACGCCGTTTGAAATTGGCGGAGGTCTGCCCGGGCAAGGCGGAAATTTCCGAGGAGAAATAGAAGAATTGAAAGTCTATAATCGCGCGCTGTCACAAAATGAAATTCGTGAGCAAATGCACTTGATTCGCGGAGAAAAAGTAGGGGAAGCACCGATTGCATACTATCAATTTAATGAAATACAGGAAAATACAATTTTCGATAGAAGCCTTGGTACTGCTCACGCTTCCAATGGGGGAGGCAATCATATTGTGTCAACAGCACCGATCGGACGTGGAACAAGTTCGAGATCAGAAACAATAGAAGGAAAAATGAGTTTCCCGGCAACGGGAATTTCCATGTTTCTAAAGCCAACATTAGCAACTGAAATTGCTACATACCGTTTCAGTACAATTCCGGATTCAATGCCTGTTTCTACTGACCTTGGACTCTCTTGGTGGATGATTCGCGGTTGGAATGACAAGGGAAGCCCTGTGAATTCAATTGGAATTGACAGCATCCAATTCTCACGAGTCGGGAAAATCACAGAAAGTGATGCAAATAATCCTTCCGTTTTTACAATGTATAAACGATCAAATACATCCCATACAAATTCGTGGAAAATTGCTGCTGCAGGACAATCTACAGAGCCGCTTTTAGATGCAATATCCTTCGGAAGCGATACTGCTTCTGCCGGGCAATATTTGCTTGAATCCAAAGGAACAACTGTTCTTGGAGTAGATGAATCGAAACAAAGTATTGTTATTTCACTTGTCCCCAATCCTGCAACTGGGATGCTCTCACTATTTATTGATGACACAATTGTGGGAACAAACACAAAAGTAGAAATAACAAATCTTCTCGGACAAGTAATGAAAGTGATTTCGATTCAACCTAACCATACTATGATAGATATTAGTGACTTACCAAGTGGATTGTATGCCCTAAGAATAGGGAATAGCAGTGCGGTGTTTGTGAAGTTATAGAGATCGCGATTCGAGAAATTAAATCAATATCTAAACTACACTCTTGTGGATAAACCTCTAATTCCCTGTGGAAAACTATATATTCTCTGTGGAAAATCTTGGAGTTTATGTTAATAAACTGTTGCTTTGCTTTGGATAAAATAATTTCGAATGTGGATAACTGTGGATTTAATGTGGACAAACCCAAATTGATTGTGGAAAACTCATATTTGAATAAATGTAAAAATCCGTAGAGTATGGGTTGCAAACCTTACTCTACGGATTTTTTAATAAACTTCATTCTTATCGCTTCAGCACAAACCAAATCTCAGTTCCAACGCCAACTTCACTCTCTACTCCGAAATGTGCTTGATGCGCTTCCAATATATGCTTGACAATTGCAAGTCCTAAACCTGTGCCTCCTACACTTCTCGAGCGATCTTTATCCACTCTGTAGAAACGTTCGAAGATTCTTGCTTTGTCTTCGGATGGGATGCCTATGCCTGTATCACGGATTCTTACAGTAACTTCTTGAGGTTGTACTTCCAATGCAATATTTACATTGCCGTTAGGCTTGTTGTATTTGATTGCATTCTGAAGAATGTTCACAATAACTTGTGCAAGGCGTTCTTTGTCGCCGTACACCATT
>JACPWH010000308.1 GCA_016197185.1 Ignavibacteriota bacterium | reverse complement strand
GTAGAATCGGCTCATACTGAACAACCCGATATGATTTTATGTGATATTTCCATGCCTGAACTTGACGGCTTTGGGGTATTAAAGGAACTCCGCACTTCCAAAGAATTCGAATCAACACCTTTCATCTTCCTTACTGCACGCGCAGAAAAATCAGATATGAGAGAAGGAATGGCAAGAGGAGCCGATGATTTTCTGGTAAAACCATATACACGTGATGAACTTGTAGCAGCCGTAAATTCACAATGGGAGAAACGAACAAAGCTGGAACGCCGTTTCGGTGAAAGAATTGAGGAAGTTACCCGTAATGTTACCTACGCTTTGCCTCATGAATTTAGAATAGTACTCAATCAGGTAATGGGGTCGGCTTCCTATTTGAAGAGCATTGCCCAAACAGCCACACCGGATAATATTGAAGAAATGACCCAGGATATTCTTGAATCTGCTCAACGGCTCAGACGAATCACCGAAAACTTCCTATGGTATGTGCAAATCGAATCCCTCCTTGCTGACCCCGTAATGCGTGAAAAGGCACGAGTTAATAAAACAGATGAACCGAGCGCATCCCTTTATGATTTGGTTGCTGCAAAAGCAATGAAATTCAATAGAATGGAAGATATTATTTTTGGCGATGTAGCAGAAGGTATTACAATTGACGTTTCCACCGAGCACTATCATAAAATTGTAGATGAGCTCACAGATAATGCACTAAGGTTTTCTGAACCGGGAACGAAAGTGAATCTTAATGCAACTGTTGACGGTGATTTCTTTATTGTTACAATTGAGGATCGGGGACGCGGAATGAGTTTGGAACAAATTCGCAATATTGGTGCCTACAAGCAATTCGACCGTTTGGTGTACGAACAGCAAGGAGTCGGGTTAGGCTTGGCAATTGCAAAAAGAATAGTGGAACTTCATGAAGGTATATTTCAAGTGGATAGCATCGAAGGAAAAGGAACAACTATAACTTTTGGTTTGCCAATTGTTTAGTTATTCATTCTCATAGGTTCTATGCCAATCTATATGTGCTTACAATCAGTTAACGTATAATAAACATTATAAATAAACGTTTTTTCGTTTGTTAATCTTAAATTGTCATATTTCGCAATCCATGCAAGGAATTAGACTTATATCGACAATGAATTTATAGAGTAAATACCATCCACTTACATTTGAAACTACTATTTTCTTAAAATGTCATTTTCAATTCTCATTGCCGAACCGCTTGCTGTAGATAGTCTTTACCCTTTTTCATTGTTGCATTGTTCGTGGGAAGTACGATGCGGAGCGTTGAAACTATTCGAGAAAGTTCAAGCCCGTTTTCCCGATTCCCCATTATTATTTAGTGGGCGAGAAGGGCGAATAAGATCGTTCTTATCCCGCGTACCTTTGGAACAAATATCAGCCCCGGGTAATATTCTTGTATTACATGGAGGAATATTACTTTCGCAACAACTTACTTCCTTCCTAAAGAACACAATAAAAAGCCACAATGATGAACCAATAGTTTTCATATCGGGGTCAATAGAAATTTGTTATTATATTCCTGAAATCTTCCGTCTTGTTAACAATCAAGAATTTCACCCTGATTCACCTTTTTTCGAAGATTACTCATTGCATCCTGTTCTTGAAAATGCTCTGCACTTTGAAGTTGAATCACATTCCATTACTTATCTGTGGGATGCTATAAAACATAATGGACAAGCATTAATTGACGATGCAGATATTTTTGTTGATTACGAGAACTTACAAAATAATTACCATTCAGGACTATTCATAACAAATCCTGATGCCATTTTCGTTGGTGAGAATTGTTCAATAGCACCAAATGTTGTTCTTGATGCAAGTGAAGGTCCCATTATATTTGGTAAAAATGTACGCATAATGTCTCAATCTACAATCATGGGACCATGCTTTATCGGAGACAACTCACTTGTAAAAATAGGTGCAAAAATATACGGGAATACAAGTATAGGTGAGTTTTGCAAAGTAGGAGGAGAAATTGATTCTTCCATTATCCATTCCTATTCAAGTAAGCAGCATGATGGCTTTGTGGGACATTCATATATAGGTGAGTGGGTGAATCTCGGAGCTGACTCCAATACATCTAATCTCAAAAACACATACAGTCAGGTTACTGTTCCTATGAACGGGACAATGATAAACACAGAACAGATGTTTTTGGGATTGCTATGCGGAGATCATTCAAAGGCAGGGATAAATACGATGTTTACGACCGGAACTGTTACCGGAATTTTTGCAAACATCTTTGGCGGGGGTTTCTTCCCTCAAAATATCAAATCATTTAGTTGGGGCGGGTTTTCAGATTCTCCTATCTATCAATTTGACAAGGCTGTATCAGTTGCAGAGATAGTAATGCAACGCAGAAATTACACTCCCACAACGGAAGAAAAAAAATTATGGAAAACTGTTTTCGCTCAGTTTGGTAATTTTTTGTAATTTGCACGTTATTATTTCGTAAATCATTCAAATTATTTTAGTCCACGAGGATTTCGTATGAAAAAAACAATTCAAATCTGTGCTTTTTTGGCTGTAAGTACTTTTCTTTCAGTACCAATAATTGCTCAAGATGGTTCTCGAGAGAAACCTGATGTATCGCCAACTGTTTACAAATCAAACAATAAAACGATCAATGCTGTTTTTGCACATAACATTCCGATGAATATGTTACCTGTTTCGGCTAAGACAAACCGAGTGAATGGGATACAGAACTCAATGCCGGAACCAAACCCACCTGTTTTCGTAAAAGGAATAGTGAATTCTACTGAAACAAAATCTGTAAACTCTTCTATAGCAAAATCTGCAGGTGTTTTATCTCCAACTGCACAAACTAAATATTCACATGGAGATCCTACAGATGGCGAACAATATATTTTGGAGCTGATAAACAGAGCAAGAGCCGATCCAAAAGCTGAAGGAATAAGAATTGCCAACACAACCGACCCAGGAGTTGTACAGGGGTTTACCGGGATTGACAAGAACCAATTTAAAGCTGCATTTGCAGGGTATCCACAAAGACCACCTTTGGCATTTAATGCAAATATTATTACTGCCGCACGAGGCCATTCTAACTGGATGGTTCAAACAGGTATTCAAGACCATAATGAAGGAAATATCACTCCATTTGATAGAATGAATTCTGCAGGTTATACAGGATGGAGTTTGGCGGGAGAAAATATTTTTAAAGATGCTTATAATTTGTGGATGGGTCATGCTGCATTTCAAGTTGATTGGGGTACAGAAAATCAACAAACGTTGGGTCATCGTAGAAATATAATGAACTTCGATGGTGGAATCTATCGAGAAATCGGAATTGGAATCACACCCAATAACGGTAGATTTGCAATTACAGAAGACTTCGGTAATCGAGGAATAAATTTTATTGTCGGCGTAGTTTATAAAGATAATAACAACAATGGGTTTTACGATCCGGGTGAGGGTCTTTCAGGAGTTACAATTACCCCGTCTAAAGGAACTTATTATGCAGTAACCTCAACCTCCGGCGGCTATGCAATTCCCGTACAAGGGGTTACAGGAAGTGTTACCGTAGAGGCATCGGGAGGTGAATTAGGAGCAACTGTAACCAAGAACATCTCTCTTCAATCCGATAATGTAAAAGTTGATTTTACATCTCCGCTTCCGGGGCAGGTTTCACTGGCATCTCCACTGCCCGGAACCGTTTTGAGCACCCAAAGTATTAGCTTCACATGGTATAAAAGTCCGGGGAATATATCCGGGTACGCATTCGAACTTGCAGATAACGATGCTTTCTTCAATCCTATTGTAAGTAATCAAGACCTTACTGATACAACAATAACAGTTCCTGACCTCAGCAACGGGACTACCTACTACTGGCATGTACGTGCTAAAACAAACGCAGGATGGGGTGATTATACCGAAGCAAATGATTTCTCAATCAAAATCATTCCGGCAATTGTTGAGATTATTACTACGCATGAACCTGTTATTCACACTGATTCGCTCCGAGTAGTTTGGAGGAAAGGCGATTCAAGCGTAACGAAGTATTGGATAGAAATAACTAATTTAGATAATTTCGAAACTATAATTGATAGCAATCTAACTGACACATCCTACATATTCCGTAATTTAAAATTTGAAACTTCTTATTCTTGGCATATTGCTGCTAAAAACAGCGAACTGTGGGGTGATTTTACAGAAGATATGGAATTTATGCCGCTTCAATTGCCTCAGCAAGTACAATTAGCATATCCGGTCGACAACTATACTACGAAAAACCCCAAAATAACATTCGGTTGGTTTCAAAAAGACCCAATAAGTATTGAAAGTTATTGGTTCGAAATTGCAACTGATGCAGAAATGAAGAACATATTTTTAGTTGACTCTACAACTACAGATACATTCAAAGTACTTATATCTTTGAAACCGGGTGTTCAGTATTACTGGCATGTTCGCCAAAGCAATATTGCCGGCTGGGGAGACTTCAGTCCAACACGTTTGGTAATGATAACGACAACTGGGGTAGATGATGATTTTCTTGCATCAAAATTCCATGCCAATGCAGTTCCTAATCCGGCTAATAACAGTGATGTAATGATTTCATTCGAACTTCCACAATCAACACATGTTTCTCTTACGATTGTTAATTCAATCGGGCAGACTGTTTCGACACTTACCGATGCAATGCTTGAATCAGGGGATCATAAATTTATATGGAATGCAAAGCAAATAGAGAGCGGAATGTATTTCTATCGACTTAAAGCTGGAAATGAAGTGATGACTTTACCTATTGTTGTTGTTAAATAAACAACGTCATCCCTTGATAAAACAGGACGGTTTCTATTTAAATAGAAACCGTCCTTTTATTTTACACCGCTTATTTTATGCTCATGGACGCTACAACTTTTTCAGTTGAATTCAAGGTTTTTGATGAACAAATTAAAGCAGAAATTCCTCTATCTGCTGAACCGATTCGTTCTATTGAATTACTACCTATATTGCAACAGCTTTCCGATTCTTTTGTCGAATTTTCAATTAAAAAAATCAATCAAGACGGAAAATCGATTACTTGTAAATCAGGATGTGCAGCATGTTGCCGTCAATTGGTTCGTATAACGGAAAGCGAATCTTATCTTCTGTATGAATTAATAGAAACTATGCCAAAAAAACGAAGGAATGCAATTTGGCAGCGTTTTGATGATGCGATAGAAATACTTGAAGAGCTCGGATTAATAGAACCTTTGGAAGATATTAATGATATGTCTTCAGAGGAGAACCAAGATTTAGATGAAAAATACTTTAATCTGAAAATTCCCTGCCCTTTTCTGGAGAAAGAAACTTGCTCTATTTACCACAATCGACCTTTAGCCTGCCGTGAGTACCTCGTTACTTCATCAGCAGATAATTGCAGCAATCCATTTCAAGAGACTATTGAACGTGTACCCCTTGCTGGAGGTATTTCGGTAGTCGCTGCTCAAATTGATGAGCCTCTGCATTCGGGCTATGTTCGATATGTACCGTTAATCCTTGCTCCTATACTTGCTGAAGAATCTCCAGATGAAAGCCAAGTGAGGATCGCAAGTGAGATGCTAACAGTCATGTTTGAGCGTTTGAGAACAACAGCAATTTAGAGATTATATTAAACTTGACTATTTAAATACTCTTCTACCCTACCACCGACTCTGAACTCCCATCATCGCTCCACTCAGCGAGTGACGGAGGTTGGGGTAAATGATTATTAAACGGGGGCAATTCACCAAACTTATCATAATACTCTTTAAGTTCCCTGCGTTCGAATTCCTCTGGGTTGTCGTTGGTCAGCAACTCGATAAACAATTCATCGAATGGAAATTGCAATTGAATTGCAGGATGCTCTTTATATTGTGTGCCGAATTCATGTGTGGAACTTATATATCCTGGTGCAGTTGATTTTTTGAGAATCACAATTCTATTTAGAAATGAGGATGTATTTCCTATATAAAGTACACCTTCATTATCTGTTCCAAGTAATCTGTTAATAACACGTGGCTGACCGTTCCGAACAGCAATAACTTTATAAATTCCTCCCTTATTATGATATTTCTCTACAATGGTGTACCAAAAGTTGTTATCCGAGATTTGTAATAGTTCGTCTGTCATTATAATTTCCTTACATTATTAATTTGTTAGTTTTCCGGTCATTTCAGTTTTTTGTGAATTTGATGTTAGTCATCTTTTTTCAACTTTGGGATTTGCCCATCCTTCCTGAGTATAATATCGATCCAATCCCTCCTTCCTCAAGACATTTGTAAATAAATAGCTCAAGTAAGGTAACCAACT
>JACPWH010000307.1 GCA_016197185.1 Ignavibacteriota bacterium | reverse complement strand
GTGGTTATTGATGAAACTCCGCCGGCAGCACCGGGCAAAGCAAATCCTGCTTTTTGGAATAATGCTGCAGTGGTATCAGGTGGAACAGCAAGCGCAGAGCAATCTTGCTCCAACGTAGAACGTATTAAAATTGCTTCTTGTAATTCTTGTTGCAATTCGGGGTTGCCTGCAAGTGTATTAAACAGAATTTCTTCCTGTGCGGAATTGGTTTCACCATCCACAAATAAATACACGAGTTCCGACATTGAGTTATTGGGTTCGGCTGTCATAATTATTGCTCCAACTCTTGAATATATGGTGCGAGAATTTCCCGCAACTTCTTTTTTCCTCTCACTATCCAATTACGGACTGTTGATATGGGTACATTTGTAGCATCGCTGATTTCCTGATAGCTGAGTCCGTTATATGCTTGTAAAATTATAGCTTCTTTATGGTCGTCAGGCAATGCATCCAATGCAGCTACGAGTAAGTGTCTTAATTCCTTTGATTCCAATGACATATCATGCGAAGGTATATCCATTCTCTCGAATGAAACTGTATGACTTTGTTTCTTACGTGAATCAATACACAGATTTCGTGCTATCCTTAGTAAAAAACCTGAGATATTACTCATTTCCGATTTGTATTCAGTCACATTAAGAAACCGAAGAAATGTTTCTTGCAGTATATCGCTTGCCATTTGATCGTTACCACAAATCCTTCGACAATATTGATAAATGCGTTGAGAATGACGTTGATATAATTCCGTAAAGCCGACTTCCTTTTCGGCTTTGCTGCCAAAAAGCATTGCATATAATTGCTCATCGGATTTATGTGAGTTCTTTTGTATCATTCTGTATTTGTGGATTCCTATTGTAAGAACTGATTTGGGCGTGTTCTTGTTTCACTTGGAGGTGAAATTTATTTGTTAAATTTCAAGGTGAATATATGTAAGTAATTTAAAATATTATACATATACATAAAAAAATATTTTATCAACTACTGATTTCGAATAAGTTTCCAATAAAGACCTACCGGATAGCTTGTTGTATGAAAATTACAATATGAATAGAAAAGCCGCTTAACTTGGAAAGCGGCTTTTCAAAATAATTCATAAAATCAAGCAAGCACCGGACAAGTGGAATTATAGTTCCTCTTAAAATTACAAAAAAATACATGGAAATTGAGCAATGATTTTGATAGAAAAAGGCTCTGACGAAAAATTATCGACAGAGCCTCATAGATTGAGTAATTTGAGTGTAAATAACAACTATTCTTCTATTTGTCTCATTTTATTTTTTGACTAAGAGATATGTATTTTTTCTTGTGAATGAGTTTTAATACCCTTGATTATTGCCGATTGTTCATCAATCAAAACAGCAGCAAAGATATACGATTTCAAAAGTTCAACATCAATTTCATGTATTGACTTAAAATCCCTCCAATAGATTTGTTTTCTGCTACCTTTATCAAGATATGAAGTCTCATCATCCAATAAATACCCCTTTGCAAAACCAAAACGAACACCTTCATACGATTTCTTTTTACCCCAAAAAACAGATGAGGGCCAGATAAAGCAGATATTTCTGTTGATTGTATAATAGGGGACATTAAACGATAATTTTTCTTTAGCGTGGGGGATACATTCAAACACAATACACCGTAAGAATTGGACTATATTATACTCATCCTCCGGAAGAAATTCAAAAAATTCATCCATTGACCTGAATGAAACGTTTTGCATTTTTTTCTTTATGATTTGATTCGCCATTTGCAGTCAAATATATTTGTTAAACATAATTTAAGAAGATTAGTCGCCGATTACCAGTTTCCCCGTGCAATAGGTAGTAGCTCCATCTTGCAAGCGATAAATATATATGCCTTTTGATAAGTTTGGTTGTATTTCTGTTCTCAAGCCAATTAAAACAGTTGCAAAAATTTTGGTACCGAGTACGGTATAAATTTCAATTTCAACAGGTCTTAATTTATTTTGAATCAATTTACTTTCAATGACAAATTTTCCGCTTGATGGATTGGGATAAATTTCAAATCCTGTTTCATTTGCAAATTCTAAAACTGATGTTGTAGTGATTGTTAGATTTAAAGTAACTGTGCTGTCACATCCCGCATTGTTTTTGAGAACTTGGGTGTATGTTCCTGTTTGTGTATAAATTTGACCGTTTAATGTATATGAATCTGATGCTGTAGTAGTGATAGTGGAAGAAGTAATTGGATTTACAGTAATTATACCTGAATCCATACTTGAACAGCCGTTGCTGTCAGCAAATGAATAGATAACTGTAAAATCTCCTACACCTGACAGTGTAGGGTCGAACATTCCATTTTTCATTCCTTTCCCGGAATACGTACCGCCAATAGGTTTGCCATTTGTAAGGGTAATTGGCGGGGTATTAGTGCAGAATATATTATTTATAGATTTATTATATGTTACAATTGGTTTCGGCACAACTTTCAACTGTATTGAATCCGAATTTATACAACCGATGGAATCTGCATACGAATACGTAATCATGAATTCACCAGCCCCTGATATTGCGGGGTCGAACATCTCATCCGTTACTCCTATGCCTGAATATATTCCTCCGGCAGGTGTTCCACCTGACAGTGGAAGCGGAGAGGATTCAGCGCAAAGTGTATTTTTTGATTGTTGTTTGAATACTACTGATGGTTTAGGCTGTACACTAATGATACTTGAATCTGAATTTACACAACCGTTTGGATTTGTAAATGAATATGTAACTGTAAAGTCACCTGTGCCTGATACTGAAGGGTCGAATATCCCATCTTTTACTCCAATTCCTGAATATACTCCACCTAACGGATTGCCACCTTGTAGAACAATCGGTGCTGAATAGTGGCATAGCTTGTTCTGAAGTGTAGGTTTGAATGTTACCGTTGGTAATTGTTGAACTGTTATCGATAGTGATGATGACAATCCATCACCGTAACTGTTTGTTCCTACTACAGATATATTCCCAGAAACTGAGGATTTATCGTAATTGACACTTATACTGTTTGTTGCGCTTGTTTCAGTTGAACCGTTTGGGAATGTCCATGTATAGGAAACTGCATTTGAAATCGGTGAGACTGTGTATTGTACAGAGTTCTGCCCTTGGCATACTGAAATTGCACCTATAATTGCTCCTGCAGGAGCGGGTAAATTATCCGTAATAGTTTTGAGAAGTATTCCTGTAATAGCACCGTCAATTGCTGATGGATTTGAATTACTTAATCCGCAGACTGTAACCTTCATTACCGGGTCGTAAAACATTCTGCTGTTATATCCGGTATTTGTCCCTCCATGAGTCCATTCCGGTCTTCCAAAAAGTTGGGTTGTCATTAGTCCGAACCCGTAATTCCCCGGACTAAGAAAAGTTGTTATTTCATTGAGAGAATTTGCTGATATAACACGCCCGCTCATAAGTGCCTGATACCATTCAGCCATTTCAGATGCAGTTGAATACATCGAACCGGCACAATCACCCAACGTATTGAGCGCGGTTCTCGAAATGTTGAATTTATCTACTCCATTTTCCCATGGGTGGGCAATAGTTCCATTAACGGTTTCCTTCCCATCAAAAAAAGTGCTGTCTAATTGTAATGGAGCAAGAATACTATCTCGAATGATCTTAGAAATATGAACACCCGTTGCACTTTCTGCAATCAGTCCTGCTAAGAAATAATTTGTGTTTGAATACCCGAAACCTGTACCCGGGTTAAAAAGCTTCGGACCAACCCAAGCCATAACTTCGGCAGTTGTGAAGGAATGGCTTGGATTAGATTCGATGTATGCCATAGAAGCAGTTGTAAATATGTCGGCAATTCCGGTCGTATGATTCAGAAGCTGACGTATTGTTATTGTTGAATCAACATTGTTATATTTCGGAATCCACTTATAGAGTTGGTCGTTCAAGCTAAGAATGTTTGCTTCTGCAAGTTTTAGTATTGCTACTGCAGTAAATAATTTTGTGTTGCTTGCAAGCCCAAATTCCATATCTGTAGTAATAGGATTTCCTGAGTATGATAGTCCGGCGGCTCCTTTCCAAATACCTTGCCCAGGGTAATACACGCTTGCAGACGCACCTTTTGTATTTGTAAATGTAGCAACTTGAGTATCGAGAGTCTCTTGCAGTTTTGCAGCTAATTTTGCATTAAAGGGTTGTGCATTTACTTGATTACATATAGTTGCACAAAAAAATAATGCACAGATTAGTTTGTTAAATAATGAATTCATACGTGTATATGGTTGAAACAAAAAATTACCATAGAGATTTGCTGCAAAATTATTTTATAATCATCATACTTGCACTATCATAATGAGTAGAACCTGAAATTACAACTCTGTAAGAACCGGTTGGAATATCTTTTGTTTGAATGCTAAATTCATTCAATCCAATTCTTACTTCACTTTGTAATGGCATTGTGATTCTTTGTCCGAGCAGTCTTTAACAATTGATTAGTTCCAAGCGAGAAACCGTATTTTGCATTTAAATATGAAAAGGTTTGTGAGCGAATCGCAGAAGAAACAGTATTATAAAGCATCACTTCTGCAATCGATCCGCCAAACGGAAAGGCTAAAGTCGCATTAGAATATCCCATTCTCAATCTCGTCCCTTGAATTGATGCGCCTAAGCCGTTGAATTGAGTACCTTGTTGAAGGGTAGCAGGTACACCTGTCGCAGTTGCAGTTGCATTATTGACAGAAACTCTCAAAATTCCTGCATTACCATCATAGACTAGTTGAGTAAGGAAGGAAGTGTTTGCAGAGCAGGTTTTGTGGATCCATATCGACTTATTTCCATTCCATACACCAAACCCTATATCACCTTTATGTATGTAGATATTAAACCCCGATTGTGTAGGTGCTCCGCCACCTGATTCAAAAATAACTTGATCTGCAGTAATATCAGATCCCGTTTTGAATACTGAGAAAAGAGTTTTCGTAGAACCTGCATTTACTGCTGCAGAGTTGTTGACAATCAAAACATCATTTATTTGGTCGAAACGTACTGCTGGCAACTCATTAACAGTATTTGCTCCTTGATTGTAATAGGTTGGAATCAAAGGTTGATTTCCAGCCATCATATAGGCACCTCTTTCATTACCAGAAATATCCTGCCACGATGGATGAGATTCAGTAAATGGAGCTGTAAATGGTAATGTTTGTCCGTTAACTGCCCCAATTATGTGACTTGCATCATACCATACTGCAAGTGTAGCACCTGTTGCCGCTTCAAATATAGTAACATCAATTGTTTTTGCTGCAGTGCAGCCGCTTGGTAATAAGATTGATGCACTTATACTTCCTGTTCCTGCTCCGCCCCAAGCAACAGATATTTGTGATGTTCCCTGTCCTGATTTGATTATTCCACCTGAGATTATCCATGTAATCGTACCTTGAATCTGCTGAATGGAGTATTGTTTGAGAGCATTTATTGCAACTTCCGTTGCGCCTGTAATAACAACTGTCGGTACTTGATTTACTATTATCGGTAATGTAGCAGGTGCTCCATTTCCATAGGAATTTGAGCCACATACGGTTATTGCACCGGATTGTGCCGAAGCTCCATAATTTACTGTGATGGAATTTGTTACACTTATTCCTGAAGCTCCGTTTGGAAGTGTCCATACATACGAACTTGCTTTTGTGATTACCGGGACAGTATAAGTAACTGAATTCTGTCCCTGGCAGACAGTCGCTGAACCGCTTATTACACCTGCTGTAGCTGGTAGAGCATCTACAAGTGCTTTATACATTACCCCCAAAATTGCTCCGTCGATAACGGAAGGATTTGAATTAGATAGTCCGCAAAGTGTAGTTTTCATCTCAGGATCATAAAACATTCTGCTGTTATATCCTGTGTTTGTTCCGCCATGCCCCCATACAGTTCTGCCAAAAAGTTTCGAGGTAGAGAAACCAAACCCATAATTGCCCGGACTCAAGAATGTAGTTATTTCTTTAAGTGAATTCGCGTTTACAACTTGCCCGCTCATCAGAGCCTGATACCATTGCGCCATCTCACCTGCAGTCGAAAACATGGCACCGCAGGATGTACCTAAAGTATTGAGTGCAGTTCTGGAAATATTGAATACGTCAACTTTTTTTTCCCAAGGATGGGCAATTGTTCCCAATACTGTTTCCTTGCCGTCATAAAAGGTGCTGTCTAATTGAAGAGGTATAAGAATACTGTCTCTTATGATTTTATGTATTTCTATTCCCGATGCACTTTCAGCTACCATTCCTGCAAGGATATAATTTGTATTGGAATAACTAAATCCTGCACCCGGTTTGAAGAGTTTAGGACCTACCCATGCCATTACTTCAGCAATAGTAAACACATGAGCCGGATTTGCATCAATAAATGCCATTGACGCTGCATTAAATACATCTGCTACTCCGCTTTTATGATTTAGAAGTTGCCTGATAGTTATAGATGAATCCACATTTGCATATTTGGGAAGCCACTTGTGTAACTGGTCGTTAAGAGAAAGCTTATTGCTTTCTACAAGTTTCATGATAGCTACGGCTGTAAAAAGCTTCGTATTACTTGCGATTGCGAATTCCATATCCGATGTAATCGGATGACCTGCGTATGATACTCCGCTTGTTCCTTTCCAAATTCCTTGGCCGGGATAATAGACGCTTGCAGATACTCCCTTAGTATCAGGGAAAGCGGCTAATTGAGCATCTAATGTCTGCTGTAATTTAGCAGCTAAATTTGCATTGAACTGCTGTGCACTGGTTGAATTGCCGCTGATTAAAACAAAGAATAATATTATTCCTAATGTAATAAATAATGTTTTCATAAAATGTATAAAAAATAATAAAAGAATGTTGCATTAGCAATGCAAACGTTTTTGTAGAAATACAGCATTTCAGATAATACAAACCGAATTGTTACTTACTTGTTTTGCTTGTATTTGTACAGATAAGAATATTCTTCTATAAATTTGGTTACAGATATTTAAAATATTTTTTTATATTTTATTGATTTAGTTGAAAACCTTCGATGAAACAATGGATAAATAAAGAATATTCAGAAATCAATTCATTTGGATGAGCATCAGATTTATGTATTTATGAGATTCATTATCTCTTTGTCGGCAATCTGTTTTCTGAAGGCGGTTCAATTTGGATTGTAGTTCCTAAAGGTGGTGACTTTAGGAAATTATAGGATATACCCAAACCGAATCTGAGAGTGTTTATTTTCCACGTATCATTTGTAGAAACAATATTGGTTAGTCCGAATGTATATGCAACTTCGGGTACTGCACATATTGATCCGTCATTCGAAATGGGAATGGTATAGGTTAGTCCTGCAGTAAGAGCAGCTTGCAATACGGGAACCTGAGAAATTTTATCAGAAAACCTATTGCGAACCCGTGTGTCATTTTCAAAAACTACATCTGAAGGGGAGAGCAGTGTTTCCGTTTGGGTGTATGTGGCAGAGGTAACTGCTCCGAGAGACACCCCCCCATACAATTGAAGATAATTCAACAACACAAAACTTGCAGTAGGCTCGAATGTAAGAACGCTGATTCGTGTATCGATCTTATGCTCAAAAATTCCGGTTGCCACTCCGTTATCATCAATTGTTTGAGTTTGGAGAATAGAGAATGAACAGTACGGAACAGTAGAGAATAGAGAATGAACAGTACAGAACAGTGGAGAATAGAGAATGAATAGAAAGGAACAGTAGAACAGT
>JACPWH010000205.1 GCA_016197185.1 Ignavibacteriota bacterium | reverse complement strand
GTCAATAAACCTACATTGGTTATTTCGCCAAATAAGACACTCGCTGCTCAACTTTACAGTGAATTTCGAGGTTTTTTCCCGAATAATAGTGTTGAGTTTTTTATAAGTTATTACGATTACTATCAGCCGGAAGCGTATATGCCGACCACTGATACATTTATTGAAAAAGACTTTGCAATCAACGATGAAATTGATCGATTGAGATTAAGGGCGACAAGTTCACTTGTGGAAGGAAGACGTGATGTAATTGTAGTTGCATCCGTAAGCTGCATTTACGGTATCGGTACCCAGGAGTCATTTGCCTCGATGCTTTATCAGCTCAAAGTAGGGATGGAAATAACTCGCCAACAGTTAATCCAAAAATTGATGGATTTGTATTTTTCACGAAATGATTTTGAATGGGGACGAGGTACGTTCCGAGTTCGCGGAGACACTATTGATATTCTACCTGCCTATGAAGAGAATCAAGGACTGCGGATAGAACTTTTCGGAAACAACATTGAGCGTCTTTTGTGGATATACCGTTCAGATGGTAAAACTATCAAAGCGGTTGAATCCGCAATGCTCTATCCTGCACGCCAATTTGTGAGTTCACCTAATGAGATGGCACGTGCAATGTCTTCAATTCGAAATGAACTATATGACAGACTAAAGGAACTCCGCGCTGAAGACAAATATTTGGAAGCTCAACGTCTTGAGCAGCGTACATTGTTTGACTTGGAGATGATGAAGGAAGTTGGGTACTGCTCAGGTATTGAAAATTATTCCATGCACATATCAGGTCGTAGTCCGGGTGACCGTCCAGCATGTTTGTTTGATTACTTCCCAAACGATTTTCTTCTGATGGTGGATGAGAGCCATGTTTCGATTCCGCAGATTAGAGCTATGTATAATGGTGACAGAGCACGAAAAACTACACTTGTAGAACATGGTTTCCGGCTGCCGTCTGCTCTTGAAAACCGACCAATGAAGTTTGAGGAATTTGAGTCAATTACACCTCAAATAGTATTTGTAAGTGCCACCCCGGGTGATTATGAACTCCAGCAATCACAAGGAGTGGTAGTTGAGCAGGTGATTCGTCCAACCGGACTTGTAGATCCTGAGATGGAAGTTCGTCCTGTTAAAAACCAAATTGATGATTTGGTACATGAAATACGAATCCGAACTGCCAAAAGCGAAAGGGTTTTGGTAACAACACTCACCAAGCGGATGGCAGAGGATTTAGCAGAATACCTCCAAAAATTAAATATCAAAGTTGCATATATTCACTCAGAAGTAGTTACTATGGAGCGTGTTGAAATCCTGAGAGATTTGCGCATCGGTGAATATGATGTTCTCGTTGGAGTGAATCTGTTGCGTGAAGGACTGGATATGCCGGAAGTTTCGCTTGTAGCAATCTTAGATGCTGACAAAGAAGGCTTTCTCAGAAGTGAACGGTCGCTTATGCAGGTAGCGGGACGCACTGCCCGGAATGTGAATGGAAGAGTAATTCTGTATGCCGATAGAATTACGCGATCCATGCAAGCTGTTATGGATGAAACAAACCGCAGGCGTGAAATTCAAATTGCTTATAATACTGAGCATGGTATTGATCCTCGAACAGTCTATAAATCGTTGGAAGAAATCTTAGCTTCCACTTCTATTGCTGATGTTTCGGAAGAAAGAACCAAAAAAGCAGAATACAATCAAACTGCAAAAATTCGCAAAGCTGCAGAGCCGATGCTCAAATTTATGACAGCCGAACAACGAAAAGAATTAATCTCTCAATTACAAACTGAAATGAAAAAATCTGCCAAAGAACTTGATTATGAAAAGGCTGCAGAATTGAGGGATGAAATTCAACGGTTGCAGTCGTTGGAATGAGGTTTTGAAATCTCTAATTTTTTCTGACGACTTATCACTATGTTCGCTGCCCATAGTGTTGTTGTTTAAGTCAGTTGGGATTGCCGATTCTGAAAATTTTCATAAAATTTTATTGCCCGCCACACCATAGATTGGGACAAAGCCCAAATTTAAATAGAAGATTTTTCTATATTTTTGTTAATAAACTTCCTATTTCATCGTCAATTCAACCCAATCGAATAAAAGTTCTCATTTCAAATAGGATAATACATGGCAATTTATATAACGTCCGACTGTATCAACTGTGGTGCTTGTGAACCGGAATGCCCGAATACGGCAATTTATGAATCAGGTGCAGTTTGGTCACTCGGCAAGGAAACATACACCGATTCTACATCTCCCGGGCATTTCCACCGAGATTTTTGGTCGCCGGATTATTATTATATTGTTCCCGATAAATGTACCGAATGCAAGACTTTTCATGACGAACCTCAGTGTGCTGCTGTTTGTCCGGTTGATTGTTGTTTGCCGGATCCTGAAAATGTTGAATCAGAAAACAAACTCATTGCAAAAGTAGATTATCTTAATGAAATCGACCCTAATCGCCGCAGGAATTAAGCAAGTCTTTGGTGAATAGATGATAATCTTTTTAAGCCGATGCTTCCAAAAGCGCGTCGGCTTTTTTTATAAGAATAATTAATTCAATAGATAGAGATTTATGGAGCCAATTCAAGCAACAATTCGGATAGAACGTGGACGCATACAATCCGTTGAACCGATGCTCGGGGGAGTAAAGATAATCTCGGAAGCTGGGATTGATTTTTATCCTGATTGCTGGGCATTACCGGGATTTGTGGATTCACATGCTCATATACTTGGATTAGGCTCGCGACTCAGAGGGCTTTCATTGTATGGAGCTGAAAGTGCAGAAGAATGTGTAGGCATAGCAATTATGCAACCTATAACCCGAGGAGGTTGGATAGTTGGAATGGGATGGAATCAGCAGTTATGGACTTCAAAACAATACCCGACTAAATACTCCCTCGATATAGCTTTCACTGATGTACCTGTTTACTTATCACGTGCTGATGGTCATGCAGCATGGGTAAATTCTGCTTCACTTACAATTGCCGGTATCACTGCTGCAACATCTAATCCTCCCGGAGGTGAAATTATGAAAGATAAGAGTGGGAATCCCACAGGAATTTTAGTTGACAATGCAATGGATTTGGTCAGGAAGTTTATTCCGGCGTACACAACAGAAGAACAAATTTCCATGCTAAGAGCAAGTGCTGATCATTGCATTGCCAGAGGAATTACAGAAGTGCATGATATGGATGTTGCTTCGGGTCTTCTTCCTATTTTCAGTCAGTTAGCTGAACGAGCTGAACTTCCTATCAGGGTACAATCCTATGTAAAGGCACAAGAAAATGAATGGATGCACGAAGGTTTACTTCCGGCAGTTGGAGAATTCTTTAGAATATGCGGGCTAAAATATTATGCAGACGGAGCGTTAGGCTCAAGAGGAGCGGCACTCCTCGAGCCGTATTCAGATGCCCCGCATACAAAAGGATTGTTTCTCATCTCTGAAAATGATTTATACAGAAAAGCTAAGATTGGATTGGAATACCAATGGGATATATCAACTCATGCAATCGGAGATGCTGCAAATAGAATGGTATTGGATGTATATGAAAGGCTCAGAAAGGAAGGATTAGCCGATTCTGATGCTATTCTGAGAATTGAGCACGCACAGATTGTCCATCCAGATGATGCACCTCGTTTTGCTGAATGGAATGTAGTTGCTGCCGTTCAGCCTGTTCACTGCATAAGTGACGCTTCGATGGCACGCGAGAGATTAGGGGAGAGGTGCCTTTACGGTTATCCGTGGCGTACTTTACGAAATAGTGGGATAGGACTCGCAGCAGGTTCAGATTTCCCGATTGAACCAGCCAATCCATTGCTTGGTATTGATGCCTATGTTCGCCGTGTTCCCTTTGGCGAAGAAAAAGGATGGTATGATAAAGAATGTCTAACCCGACAGGAAGCTCTGTTATCCTATACTCTTTGGGCACATGAAGCAGCCGGTATGAGCTACCGTCGAGGAATACTCCAAACCAAATTTGATGCTGATATCGTAATTCATAATGCAAATATTGCTCATTGTCCTGAAAAAGAAATCACCTCTGCATCGGTAGTTGCCTCATATACAGCCGGGGTGATAAGATACAAGAATGATACCCTTTAAAAGTTTATGCACTATGATTTAAGAGATGGACTAAAACAACCTGAATATTACATTCAGAAAATTATCTGCCTGAAAAATTTGGTAAGTAATTTAATGTTTCGACAAGCTCTGTGTGCATGACAAACAAGCTACTACATACTGAACGGAGATGTTGTTTAACTACGTGTCAAATAAATGAGTTCTATTGTCTCGATTATTTTTTTTCCATTACTTATGTTCTGTAATGAAAAATCATATAAATCATAGTTAAAAATTTTACCCTACAATCCTTTCGTTCTCTCCACATACAATTTCTGCAATAACTGAACATCATCCCATGTAGCCTGCTTCCAACTCGGATTGCGAAGCAAGGCAGCAGGATGATAAGTAACGATCATGGTTATACCGTGAAAATCAATAGGTTTTCCTCGAATCTCGCCCATCTTATTCTCGGATTTTAGAAGAGTATTTGCAGCAGTTAAGCCAACAGCGAGAATAAATTTGGGTTGAATAAGCTCAATTTGTTTCATCAAATATGGCTCACATTGTTCAGTTTCGCTTTTTTCAGGACGGCGATTGTTCGGTGGACGGCATTTGATAATATTTGCGATAAATACCTCTTCGCGGTTGATACCGATTGCGGCAAGAATCTTCGTAAGTAATTGTCCTGCTGCTCCCACAAACGGCTTACCTTGAGCATCTTCATCAGCACCCGGGGCTTCACCAATAACCATAATATCTGCATTCGGATTCCCTGTACCAAACACAAAATTAGTACGTGTAGCACCTAAAGCGCAGTTCAAGCATGTATGAATTTCTTGATAAAGTATTGGTAAACTTGGAGCTTTCATCCATTCGGGAGTATCACCTGTTATCAAGTC
>JACPWH010000306.1 GCA_016197185.1 Ignavibacteriota bacterium | reverse complement strand
GTCATCCCATATAAGAAACCCACTGAAGTTGAAATGAAACATGATTTCTTATGGAGGGTTCATCAAAATGTTCCCGAAAAAGGAATGATAGCCGTATTCAATCGTTCACACTACGAGGATGTAGTTGTTCAGCGAGTGCATAAATGGGTGGATGAGAAGGTAATAAAAGAGCGATATGTGAATATCAATGATTTTGAAAAATTACTTATAGATAATTCTACTGCAGTTCTGAAATTCTACCTTCATGTTTCAAAAGAGGAGCAATTGATACGCCTTCAAGAACGGATGAGCAACCCCGCCAAAATGTGGAAGTATAATGAAAATGATATTGTAGAGCGCGGACGTTGGGACGACTATATGAATGCTTATGAAAATGCTTTCGAACATTGCTCAAAATCAGCTCCGTGGCATATTATCCCCTCTGACCAAAATTGGTATAAAGAATATCTGATTTGCAAGGCAGTAGTTGAAACCTTGGAAAAATTTAAGATGAGTTTTCCGGGTTTGAAATCTGCAGGATGAGATTTTTACTGCTCTTCTATGTGCCTATGTGTTTAAATTAATGATTGTTGTCCGAAATATGATTCTAGTGATTTTCATGATTACTGTGATTTTCTTCAATTTTGTCTGTTGAAACATGATAATCATATAAATTATAGTTCTGACAAGTGAGCAAACGTTACCCCTTCACCCAACAAATTACCGCTTATTTCGTATTTTTGTAGAATATTCTCTTCTACTTGCGAACGACCACAATAATCATCTATGGATTCAACCTATTACACATCTCCCGAAGAACTTAGTCCCCTGCCACCACGTATCTCTTATCTAAAGTTGTATGGAATTCCTTTGCTTTTGTTTCTTATTACCTTTGTTACTACAACTATTGCGGGTACTTCATGGGCAGGTAAGAGTTATTGGGAGATAACTAATTGGCAATATGGCATAACTTACTCACTACTGCTTATGGCATTCCTCTCGGCGCATGAGTTCGGTCATTATTTCGCGTCGCTATAC
>JACPWH010000305.1 GCA_016197185.1 Ignavibacteriota bacterium | reverse complement strand
CGTTAGACTTATCACAGGTCATCTATTACTAAAATATATCAGCCATTAAAGTGTTTTGTAATACAAAACAGTGTTAAGTCTATCAAAAGCAATAAAATGGAGGTATTCAACTATTAAACACATGAGCCAATGTACGGAGATTAGCATTAGAAACTAATAATACTTATTTATATCGGAAGAACATAAAGCCGCTACAAAACAATTTGTAGCGGCTTTATTATGTGAAGGTGAAGTATCTATCATATAACAAAGAATTCTAAAACCGGCAAGAATTAGACATAAATTTAAACTAAAGTACAGTATTGTTTTTATGATACTTAATTTATTTAGCAGTCAGTACATTATTCTGATCTTGCCCCGTTTCAGTTGACAGTAGGAATAGAGACATTTTGTTGTTTATAAAACTGATTTTCGTATTCTACAGGAGACATATAATTAATACTTGAATGTAAACGCTGTCTGTTATAAAATACTTCAATGTATTCAAATATGCTCATTTCTGCTTCTTGTCGTGTCTTGTATTGCCTTTGATAGACCAATTCCGTTTTGAGAGTGTGAAAGAACGTCTCTGTGATGGCATTGTCATAACAATTACCTTTACGACTCATGCTCTGTGTAATATGATTGTTTTCCAACAACTCGCGTACTTCATTACTTGCATATTGTACGCCTCTATCAGAGTGGAAGATGAGTTCCGGCTCAGGTTTCCTTGACTGTATTGATTTGCTCATTGCCTGACACACAATTTCCTTACGTAATCTTGTATCTAATTTCCAACTAATGACATACCGGCTAAATATATCAAGCACAATCGCAAGGTACAGCCACCCTTCCGATGTCCAGATATAGGTTATATCCGATGTCCACACCTGATTCGGTGCTGTAGTTGAAAAGTTCTGTTCCAGTTTATTGTCAGCAACTGGTAAACTATGATTCGAATTCGTTGTTGCTTTGAATTTCTTCTTCAGAATAGAACGTAAGTCATTGGCTTGCATTAGACGGGCGACTCGCTTCTTACTCGTCTTTATATCACGCTTCCGTAAGGCAGCTTCTACGCGCGGAGAGCCGTATATCTTATGGCTCTTCTCATATTCTGATTTGATCTCTGTGTACAATAATTCGCCTGCTGTTTTTCGTTTATTGGTCTTCGTTTTATTCCATTTATAATATCCGCTCGTTGTTATATCAAGTGCTCGGCATATTCTCTGGACTGCATATTCTGAGCGGAACTTCTCAACAAATTTGTATCTGTCTTCTATGCTTTTGAAAATATGCCGAGTGCTTTTTTTAGGATGTCACGCTCCTCTTGTAGAACGCGATTCTCTTGACGGAGCTTCTTGAGCTCTTCTTCTACAGGTGTTTGATGACCTTTACCCGGAAATGACGTCTCGCTATCTTTCAGGTACTGATTCTTCCACATATGGAGTGTAGTAGAGTTTATACCTAGTTCTCTTGATAATTCTGATATCTTCTTAGACTTATTCAAAATCAGACGAACAGCGTTGATTTTGAAGTCTTTGTCGAATACTCGCCTACGTTGCTGTGACATTGGTTTTCCCTTTTTGTTTGTTGTACTATAAAATTAACTATTTTTATTCTCTTTTTATAGTGTCAACCAAAATGGGGGAGGATCATTCATTTAACAGTCATACAAATATTAAATTGATATTGTTGTATTGAATAGTTAAACCTATGCTGATGTATTGTATTGTTAAATGTAAGTAAGAACATATTAAAAATTTTAGGATTGCAAAATGATCATGATAGATTTATGTATGAAATAGGATATTGTATAAAATCAATCTGAAAAGTAAGTGATAGAATGCAAAACTTTGAGGATAACAAAAAGGATATAGCCGAATTGTTAGTTTCGAGTAATTGAATTGACAATCATCCACCGCTCAGTATGATTAATAAATGAAGGTGTGTATTACTTTTAAAAGATGAAGAAATATTTGTTGTCACTATAAATTAATATTGACGATAATTAATTTGCATGTAAATATTAAAATATCATAATCCTCGCATGGTATTGATTTATATCAAGATAATAAATGTATTTTATTGATAAATATCAATAAAATACATCCTGTGGTTATATTGATGTATGTCAAGTAATTAAAATTTTTATTTGTGTATCTTTGCTCAAGTTTGAGTCGAAATACGCATATTTTCTTATAACATCTCCGGGTATTGCGATCGACATGAATAGGGTGCGGTTGTGTAATGCACTGAAAAACAAAGAGTTGGATAATAGCTATAAATTTCGGATAGCATTACGTTCAACCGCAGAATTTTCGAAAATTGTATGCTGAATTAAATCAATTTGTGTTTTATAGCTGTAGAAATAAAAAATAAAAAATAAAATAAATGTGAAACTAAATTTACAAAAATTACCACATTGCAGTATATCAAAAAACCAAATTTCCGTAAATAGATAAATCCCGATTAGCGTATTCCATGCGTCTATAAGTTACATTGTTTAAACAATGCTAGGTATAGATGCCTGTTTTCTTGTGCTTAAAATTTATTGTCGGCAGTAAAAAAATATGAACGTAGATATTATTCTCAATTCATTATATTTATTATTAGAAGGAGTCCATTTATGAAAGAAGTTAATTACCTTTTTGCTAAGGCAATGAGGTGTATGATATGTTTGGCTGTAGTAATAGCGACCGGATTGTTTGCCCCATCACTTGCTTCAGCTCAAGGTATAAATTGCATCCCGTCAACTTGGGTGGCAAATTATTGGGGATGTGATGGTATAAGAAATGTTTCTATCGGTTCTTTAAACCACCAAACTGAAGATTGTGCCCCAAACAATGGGAACAATGATTATACCGGTTCGGGGTTAAGTGAGCCTTTGATTATTGCAACAATACCACAGAATATGTCTGTAAAGGTAATGCATGATTATCCATATACAAACGGATACGTGTATGTTTGGATAGACTATAATAGAAATCAATCATTCGATGAGCCTCCTGTTTATACATATTCAACAACAACACCGGGTGAAACTACTCTCAATTTCACTGTAACTCTACCCATCTCCTCTGGAACAGGCAGAACGAGAATGAGAGTTAAGTTTGGATGCTATCCTTATATCAATACGCCAATTGATAATCCATGTAATGGTCCGGCAATGGGAGAGTGGGAGGATTATATTGTCAATATAACTCCACCGTTTCCCGATCCCACACCGACCGGATTAGTATTAACTGCTCCGGGTTCATCTGCAAGTCTTGGGTTTCCGATAGGTACAGGAACTTATGATCTTGGCTTCCGTCTCGCTAATTTAAGTGGAGCAGGACTTGAGTCGATACAGGTAAATTATAGCTTCACAGGACCTACAAGCGGCACGGGAGCCTTTACATGGAGTGCAGGTCCATTGGCTACAGGCAGTAATACAGTTGTTAAACTTCCGATGCTTGCTAATATTGTTCTTACAGATGCTCTTAACCCGTATAATGTAACAATTACACTGTCAAATCCGGTAGGTACAAGCGGATCGGGTGATTCAAATCCCAATAATAATACACTTGTAGCTTCGGTTGCTCCTGCACTCGACGGTGGAACGCCGGAAAATCCAAAAATATATTTTGTAGGAGGAACATTTGTTCCTGGTGCATGGTTCCCAAATTTAACAAATGTTGGAACTGCATTAACCTACGGAGGTATTTTGGGTCCAGTTGAATTTAGAATACGCCCGGGTACATATAATGATCAAATGCTGTTAGGGCAAGTAAGTCAAACAATAAACGGTATCCCGGGTATGAGTGCAGCTACTCCAATTGTTTTTGGACCTGATGCTGCAGCAGGAGCAAATAGATCTAATGTGATTATGAGCTCAGCCAATACACCGGGTAACGGAAATTACGGTGTGCAAATTAACGCAGCAGATTATTTGACTTTTAAGGATATGACTTTTACTGTGAATTCGGCATTTGCCGGTAAGATTTTTTGGTTAAGAAACGGCACCCAAAGTATTAATATTCAAAACTGTGTTTTTAATGGAAGAACCGTTTCTTCTTCATCTATCACCGAAGACGCGCTCGTTTACTCAGAGCCGGGTAATGCTTTGACCGACTTGTCAATCACAGGTAATACTTTTAATTCAGGAGATTTCGGACTTAATCTTGATGGAGGAGGGAGCGGACCTGTTGTAACCGGTGTTGTTATATCCGGTAATACATTCAATAATTTTTACTCTCGAGGTATTTCAATACAAAGATACACAGTGCCTTTAATACAGAAAAATACAATTGTGACGAATTCTTCAAACGGCTCATCTGTCTATGGTATCTTTTTGAATCTCATTCAAAGTGGTGCCACAGTGATTCAGAACACAATTACAATCCCGGTTCCGAGCTTTGGTATCAACTTCTCAAATAACACTTCTGTTGCCGGGGCTGCAACGGTCATTGCAAACAATATGATCAATGTCGGGAATGGTTCAATGAATACTTACGGCATTTATGCATCTTCATACAACACTACAAACATTTTCCAGAATACAATTAATGTTAACACTCTTTCTTCGTCATTGGCTGCCGGATTGTATCTTGTTTCTCCAGGTGCAAATACACGTATAATCAACAATATTATTTATAATAGAGGAGGCGGGTACTCATACTATCATGGTAATACATTGTACCCGACAGAATCAAATTATAATAATATCTATTCAGCAGGTCCTTATGTCGGCTATGCAGAAGGGGCTAGTCAGTCAACATTGACATCCTTCAGTTCTGCAACGGCTAAGGATGCAAATTCAGTATCTAAAGCAGTTATATTTACAGGAGCAAACAATACATATCTGGGAGCAATGGACCCGCAACTTCGCGGAACCAATTCATATAATAATACTTCCGTAGGTAATGTTAATACTGATTTTAATGATGTTATCAGACGGGTTCCACCATATATGGGTGCTCACGAGTTAATACCGACAGCTAACTTTGCAGGCGGAACTATGGACAGCGGTTGTATAGGAAGAACTACTGTATTATCTCCGGTTGTATCATTTACAAGTCAATACCCATCACCGTTTACATTGCCTGTGTTACCTTCAAATGTCCGTTATCAATGGACAAAAGGTGGTATCCCGATTTTTGATGATGGTGTAAGAATCTTTGGAACATCTACGTCAACATTGACAATTCTTAATTCAAACGCACTTGATGAGGATAATTACTCTCTCAACGCAATAATCAAGGACGGAGCATCAGAATTTACATTTGTAGATACATTGACCTATCAGTATTCAGTATTCCTGAGAGTAAACGAGCCTGTGGTAATATCAACCCCGCCCTTGTCACAAGTGGTATGTCGCGGAGGTAATATTGTTCTCTCAATTGTTGCAACTAAAGGAAGAATTTGGGGGTATCAATGGCAGCGTGACGGAGTAAATCTTACTAACGAATTTGGTAAGTTCAATGCTGATGAAGTGCGTGGAGCGAACAGTGTATCTCTTACTCTTACAAACGTTCAATACGGTGCATCTGGTAATTACCGTGCAATTATTGCAACATCATGCGGAAAGAACTTCGATACTTCTGCCGTTGCTGTAGTATATGTGGCAAAACCGACACAAATCATTACTCCACCCGCAAGCCAAGTGGCACAAGAAGCCGGTTCAGTACGTTTTGAAGTAAATGTAGCAGAAGCAACAATAGGCTTTAATAATAACTTAACCCCTGTTCAATAT
>JACPWH010000028.1 GCA_016197185.1 Ignavibacteriota bacterium | reverse complement strand
ATTACATCATAGCCTTCAAATCGAAGTAAAAGTGCGGTACTTTCAAGGATATAATCGTGGTCGTCAATAATCAGGATTTTTTTCATACGAGATGAAAGAAGGAAGAAAAATACGTTTTTTCGCAATGTTCGCCGCAATTTAATCAAATCGAAAGAAATAGAATATCCTTTGATTGATAATTTGCCGATTGAAAGAAAAAAAAGTGAAAAAGGGTGGGGTTCAGAATCAGTTTGTCAATTACAAACTGAAGATGACAGGATGGCTTTTATCCGACTGATGGCGAGTAATATTCAAAAAAGAGGGGATGAAAACTGTCAAAATTCTTACTCTGTGCAAAAAAATACACACTTTTTTAAAAAAGTTTAGAATGGAAACTTTCTGAAAATTACGAAGCAAGCATTGGTTCCACTATTTCGATTTTATGCGGGTTTTGGCATAGAGAATACCCCATTCGATGATGCCGAAAATCAGGAATAATGACAGGTATATGAGCAGTAGTGTATTCATGACGAAGAAAAAAAACTTTTCCAACTGCAGTTTTTTTCGTTTATTGCAACTGTAATTTAAAGCAAAAATCGGATGTCATTTGAAAAAGTCAGCCATGACTCCGAGAAATTATCTGAATTATCCTTCAATATTCAAGCCAGAGAAACGAGCTGCTTGAATTTGAATCTAAACGAGGAAATAATGCGATTTTCCCCGCGTTCTTTGACAACTTGGTTTCTTATACTTCCTTTCGCTTTGTTTTGTTCCATTTCTTGTGGAAAAAAAACAAAGATTGACTCAAACCGCACATTTTATTATAATGAGCCCGACGGCTTAAGTACGCTCGACCCTGCAACCACAAGTTACAAGGCGGCTATCTGGGCAGGCTCTCAAATTTTCAATGGTTTGGTTGAACTTGATTCCTCGCTGAACTTCGTCCCTTGTCTTGCAAAGTCATGGGAAGTCGATACAGCAGGATTAGTCTGGACGTTTCACATTCGTACTGACATTTCATTCCACGAGGATAAATGTTTTGGCGAACAAAAAACGCGCCGGATGAACGCCCGGGACGTAAAATTTTCTTTCGAAAGAATTTGCGATGCCCGAGTAAAATCAACTGGTTTATGGATTTTCCGCAATCGACTTGTCGGCGCGGAGGAATTCAATAAAGCTACATCTCAAAATCAACCCACGGACGGAATCAGCGGCATCACTGTCATTAATGACTCAACGGTTCAACTTCGGCTCGAAAAGCCATTTGCTCCGCTCTTGTCACTTCTGACAATGCCATACTGCTGGATTATCCCTCACGAAGCAATTGACCTCTATAAAACTGATTTCTACAAGCATCCGATTGGAACAGGAGCTTTTATGTTCAAAGATTGGCAGCCTGATATGGCTCTTACTCTTATACGTAATCCCCTCTATTTCAAATATGATGCTTCAGGAAAACAACTTCCGTATCTCGACGGCGTTTCTATTTCGTTTATGCGAAATACAAAAGCCGAATTTTTAGAATTCGAGAAAGGGAAATTGGATTTTATAGGTTCGGTGGATGCTTCATTCGCGGATAAAGTCCTTACTCCCGACCGCAAACTCACTCCCGGGTTTTCCAATTTCATTTTGCTCCAAGCAAGCGCGCAATCGGTTGAATACTATGGCATTCTGCTTGATTCTACACTTGAAGCTACAAAGAATATGCCAATTTCAAAGGTCAAGCTGCTACGGCAGGCACTAAACTATGCAATTGACCGCGAGAAGATCATACGCTTTGTATTAAAGGGTAAAGGAATTCCTGCTACTCACGGTGTTCTGCCTCTCTCAATGCCCGGTTTTTCGCCGGAAACAAAAGGGTATGACTACAACCCTGAAAAAGCTCGCGAATTACTAAAAAAAGCCGGTTATCCCGACGGAAAAGGATTGCCGAAATTTATGCTCCAACTTGGTGCAAATGAGCGCACGGCATCGGTAGCCGAAGCAGTGCAAGAGCAGTGGAAAGCAATCGGAGTGAATCTCGAATTGCGACAGGTGGATTTTCCACAACATCTCGATATGGTACGCAATAGCAAGCTCGCCCTGTGGCGGACAAGCTGGATAGGCGACTATCCCGACCCTGAGAATTTCCTTGCCCTGTTTTATTCAGGCAATACATCTCCGAAAGGTCCGAACACGACTCATATCAACAGGCGTGACTTAGACTCGCTCTACGGGGCTGCTCTATCTCCTCGTCTTGCTCCCTCCCAACGGTACACATTGTACAATCAAATGGAGCGTATTATCCTAGATGATGCGCCGTGGATTTTTCTGTATTATAATATCAATCAAAGATTAGCCCGTCCTTCCGTTATCGGTCTCCGCCCGGAAGGTATCGACCGTCTCATATTAGAGTCGGTTGATAAAAAATGATGGGTAATCTCTTGTCTTTCGTTATCGGCTTTATCTAACGCCGCCCGAAAGAAAACCGGCAGATTTTTCAAGCGAAATTCTGCTACAAATAAATGTCCAGAAGGTATTTTATAAACTATCGAGGAAATTATGCAAAAAAACATACCCCTCCTACCTTTCTGGCTTAGCTTGGTTCTCATTGTGATTGCTATAGCTTTGCCAACAAGCAGCCTTCAAGCTGCCTCGAAAAAACATATAACAAAAACTGCAGTTCGTTCTTCAAAAATAGTGAAACGTGTCTCTTTCAAAAGTAAAAAAAGTTACTCAAAGAAAAACAGAAGACGTACTTCTTGCAACCGCGTTTTAGGGAAACAGCAAGCCTATTCCTTAATTAATAACAACGGGCAATTATGCCGATTAGCCGGATACACCACTACGGCGGAAGAAATCCCGACAAAAGCAACCAATTTTGGTTCTGTTGCCGAGACTTCTATTCAAACTAAATTCGCACATACTGCTGAAATCGCGGAAGAAAACCTTCCTGAAGAAGGCGAAGACCTCGCTGAATTGGAACGAGAAGACAATGTTACTGTGGACATCGAAGCATTCAAATCCCTTTGGCTGGCGTACATCGGTGACGCTGAACCCGGTGACAAAGAAGAAATGCTTGCTTGCGGAATCGACAAAAAGAAGATAATGGGTGCAATTATGGACTGGGTTGGTACAACATACGTTTTCGGCGGTTCAAGCCGAAGCGGAATTGACTGCTCAAGTTTTACACGTACAATATTTGCTACTGCAGGAGACTTTATGCTGCCGCGTACTGCTGCCGAACAAATCGAAGTAGGTACTAAAGTTCGCGGACGTGAGAAAATGCAATTTGGCGACATCGTGTTTTTCCACACACGTCGCAAGGTGTATGTATCTCACGTAGGGATTTACCTGGGTGACAATTTATTCGCTCATGCAAGTTCACGCTACGGTGTAACTGTTTCTTCGCTCGAAAGCGAATATTACAGCAAACGTTTAATCGGTGTTAAAAGAGTTCAACATACGGATGTTGTTCGCTATGCTCTTGGTAATCAAGGGTATGTACAAGGCACAGATTAGAATCAGAAGGATAAACAAAGAGGCGATGGAATTTTTATTCCATCGCCTCTTTGCGTTTTAAATTGGAGTGAACATTGAACTAACCTTTTTGTTAAATAAAATTAAATTCCCCTAAAAATAAAATAAATCTTGGTTGTGGTTTTTTTTTATTTTAATTATGCATCGGTCGAATACATTTCTCCAATTTTTTCAACTTTTTCATAAAGGTCTTTTATGGCAAATGTTTTTGGTTGGTTCGCACTACAACAATCTGCACCATCAAATCCTGTGCAGATTATCAATTACGCCAGTATTGTAAATGGCGTAAACACTGAAACAGGTCGCTACAGCGACACGACTACATATGCAGCAGGTACAGGCGGCTCATGGGGTACCACACCCATTTCAATTACTAGTGAACCAACTATTGTTTCCATAAGAAGCGAGCCGGAATTTTTGATGGCAGCAAACAGAGGAAACCTTGTTTTACTTAGTGCTAACACAGATACTACACTTGCCGTTCCACTTAGGACATTGGTTTATTTGGTGGGTAATCCTGCCGGAAAAACCGATTGGCAAATGAATATTCCGATTACTTTCGGTGGAAGCAACTACACTCAATTGCAATTGAGTATGCTCGAAAATGCAGGAACCCGTGGCGACAGTTCCGGAAATTACCCTGTCATATTGTTTGACGGCAATAGTGCTGCATTTATGTACACCGGTACAGCAACACTTAAATTGGTATTAAATTATTCCTAATAGAAGGAGCACCGTATGCACCAAGCACCCGAAACGCAGACAAAGCCAAGTGATTCTGCTATTCGTCATCGATTGGCTATGATGTGGTTTGCCAATTCTTACCCGCAATATATTCGTGAAGATGCAACGGTGTCTTCCTCAACAAGCGTTCCTGCGGAATATCTTTCGCCATACCCTAATCCTTGGTACTGGCCTAAAAATAACCCACAAACAAAACAAGTTCAAAAAACGGAAAGTCGCCCGACAGCTCTCGAAGCTGTTAGGGCGACTTCTGCCGTACAATTAAAAAATGACCCTATTATTTATCCTTCGTGGCTTGAATTTTGGGAAGGGAAGGTTCCCGAATATCCTCTGCCTGTAATCCCGAATGTTATAATACCTGATATACCGCCGTCGAAATTTATGGAGGTGTTTCGGGAGACACAGGGATTACGTTTGCCGTTTCTGAAAGTAGCTGATGCAGAAGTCAAGCAGACCGAAAAGGGCAATATTTCTACTGTAGAAGGGCTTATTGCCATTAGAGGGGCTGATTACCGTGTGACGTGGGAAGCAGTCTCTGAATCTGAAACAAAACGAAAAGATGAAAAAAATGTAAGAGATTACCTTAAAGATATGAAATTTAAGGATAACCCTAATTTATATAAATATTTTGACGCTATAGGTACAATTGGCGTATCAGGGTTTACAGGAAAGAAAGATAATGACCCAAAGGATGATGACCCAAAGGATGATGATCCAAAGGATGATGATGATATAAAAAATGACGACGACAAGAAAAAAGAAGATGGAACTAAAAAAGAAGACAATAAAATAGACTACAATTTTCATTGGTCATGGGAGGATGGTACTCATAATTGGAATCTCGGTGGAGAGGATATTCCGGTTGGCCCTCCGGAAAGAAAAGAAACATTAACTTGGGAGAATGAGAATTATTATGAAGAAATATGCTGTGCAGGGTTAAATCCTGATGATGGATTCTTAGAAGCAGTAATAATTGTAAAGCAAGAAGAAGGATATAGCGGCGGGTTATGTTGGCCTGGTTCATTTGAAAGTGTAGGATTTTGGCTGAACGAACCTAACGACACCGAATTAGAATGGAATTGGTGGAATCCACCTGGACAAATTGCAAGTCGTTATGACCGTATATGGGTAGGTGAAGCTCGTGTTAATGTTCATGATATTCCGAGATATATCTACCCGGTCGATGACCCCGACTCTTGGCTTAAAACAGTTGGATATCTTCATTATACTGTTCGTGTGGAATTGAATGATACTGCAAAAAAATTTATCAGGAAGTGTTATGAAAAAGCCCGTTTGCCCAGATTGATTTGCATGTTGACATGGAACAGAGTAGTAAATAATAACGATTTTTATAGATTATTATCTCCAGGATGGCGCGACATTAAGGAATTTGATGTTCAGTTTCCAATATTGGGAGCTTGGGTAGAATCTTTAGGACAGAAAAAACATACAAAGCCCGAAGATTATTATTTTGATTCGCAAATGTTCCCTATTCATGTAGCTGCTTTACCTGATGGAACTGTTGTGATTTTTAGACACGAATGGAGAGGACCATATCCTACTTGGGATGATTATATTTATAATCCTTACAACATTACAAAATACCAAGATATAATAAAGTATGAGGATGCACTTGCTAAAGCCAAAACCGGAATATTTAATCAGGATGTTGCCCATGATGGTTGTAAAATTTACCGTCCGTTTTGGTATAATAAGAATACCAAAGATGTTGGTATTACTAATATTTTTGAACCTCTTATGTCGCCAAAACGACGACCTAACAATGTAATTGATTCTGCTGTTAAAGATAATTTTATGATAAATATTTATGTTGATTTAAATGGCTCTCAGTCTCAACCAAGCTATTCTGAAAGATTAATTAGTAGCGATATTCTAACTAATTTAAAAAAGGAAATTCTTGCCAATAACAACAGTACGGTTTATAAATTTAAGTCACTAAATCCACAAGGTCAGTTAACTGAATTTATATATACAACTATTGAAGAAAAGATAAGGTTGTATGTATTATTATCCCAAAAACTTGATCATGAAGATTTTGAGTATTACCCGACGTTTTGCTCTGGTCAATCGGTACTCTATGATGGAAATGTTATAGTCATGGGTGGTACTCTCGGACGGGGAGGCCATGCAATATTAGGGGCTGATGCAAATCAATTTCATGATGCTCATGATATAGGTATAGATGAGTCGGTTATGTTGGATTGGGTTAATAAAACATGGAAATATGGTCCGGATATGAAAAATGGCAGATGGTATCCGAGCGCATTGGCAATGCCTGATAAAGGTGTGCTTATTGTTGATGGTCATCCGGGTGATTTGTACCCATATCATTCAAATGTAGATATTGATTTTTATAATCCTGAAACAAATGGAATGATAACCCTACCTTATACCGGTATTGTATGGTCACCTTTCGAAGGTGTTGCAGTATTTGATGGAATAAGTGGAAAACCTAAACTTAATTCCGAAATGAGAGGAGAATATTCACGAATTTTTCTTTTGCCCGATGGTTCGGTATTTTCTGCAACATCTTTATATAGTTTTTATGATCCTACTCCAGAAAGTAGAGATTATATTCAAAAAGACCCCACTTATGATTATAAAAACATTAGAAATCCTGCTAGAGGATTATGGAATGAATTGAGAATTTCATATGCAAATTATTTTCCTCATGAACCGGGTGAACCTGACGAGACTCAACAACAATACGAAGAAAGGACAAATAAAAGATGGCTTACAACGAGTTGGGTAAAGAATAATGATGGAACAACATATAGTCAAGTATACTCTCCTTGGACTATGCGCTATGTGCCACAATATAACAATTTGGGTGTGCCTATTGCAGGACACTGGGAAAAAGTGTGTGATTCGGTTTTTGGTCGTGGTAGTTACAATGAATCGACTGGCGTTTTGTTACCTTTGAAAGCCGGGAGCAATTGGGAACCTACAATCCTGATGGTTGAACATTTAACAGTATGGATATGTAAGCCATTGGAATATATAGTAGAGCGAGAGCCAGGTCATTGGGACTTTTCTTTAAGGGCATGGAAATTTCTTATTCCACAAAGACTTGAAGAGTTTCGATACAAGTCTCGAGTGAATGGTGCAATGATAATATTGGCAGACGGTACTATACTGTTTGTGGGTGGGACTAATGCAGGAATATTTGGACAACCAGATGGTCTTAAAGGTAGCCCAGTTAATGAAGATTTGCCACATTATGACAATAATTTAGTAACTATTGCGCCCTATGACTTTAATTCTCTGCTTGCATCAGAAATTTACGACCCATATGCTGATTCTGGTAAGGGAAAATGGTTAAAAGGTGCTGAAATTAACGAAGTTCGTGGGTATCATTCTTCTTATATTTTATTGTTTGATGGTAGTGTTCTCATTGGAGGTGGTCAGCCGATACCAGGCAATTATCCATTTCTACGACCTGATCTTTACCCTGATCCATATCCTGATGATGGTTTTCCTCATCAGGGATTTGTAAGAAATTTTGAGAGGTATTATCCTGGTTATTGTTCAAAACCCCGTCCTAGAATTGAAATTATAGATGGGGATGATTACTCATATAAAGCTAACGATATAATCAAGGTTCGTTATATGGATGAACAATCTAAAAACTTACAGATAGAGCGTGTAGGATTTGTTCGTCTAAGTTCTATGACCCATGGCTTTGTGAATGACCAACGATATGTAGAAATGAAATATAATGAAGTGGAGAATGGAATAGACATTAAAATCCCGCAATCTTTCGGCTCACATAATTATACCAGTAAAAATATTCTCCCTCCCGGTCCTTATTACATTTTTATAATGTTCAAAAACGGTTGGGTATCTCAAATGCAACCGTGGGAAAAGCAGCAAGGTAATGATATAATTCCTGTTTTTTCTATATTCATAGATAATAAATAAGAGGTATTCCATGAAAATCTATCTTTATATTTTTCTTCTTTTCTTATTGTTTTTTGTGAATAGGGAAGTATTTGCACAATACTCATTTTTGAAGAATGAAAGAATTACTACCCCTTGGGACACAGATTCAATGCTTTGGCTGCATAATACTCAAATTTCTTTAGCAAATAATGGTAAATTAGTTATGCTTGCTGCTCCCGGTCCAAATTATATCCCACGGTTTTATTTTTATGATGAGAGTCAAAAAGCTTGGACAAAGAAAGAACTAGAAGGAGATCAATGGAGTTTAGGTGTATATGGACTAAATTATACACTCGGTATGAAAACTGTTCTAACTTATGGCAGTGATGCTGGAGGCGGCACTAAGCCTACCCGACAAGGGATAAAATGGATTTTTAATTATGGAGATTCACTATTTCTGGATACGATTACAACTGCCTACTATCACCCTCAAGATCCGCGACCTGTAGTGAATGATTGCCCAACACCATCTGTGTGTTATTCTTCAGTTAGAAAATTCGCCCAACCAAGAATTCTATCAATGAACGGAGGACCTCCTCTCATTCCATTTAATCATTATCTCTACCGAAGAACCAATCTCAATGGTATCATTGAAGAAAAACTGATACTGGCAGTGGAGGGTGGAACAAATGCAGTACCTGAAAGCGAACAGGATTATGGTAACGGGATATATTACCATGCTATTGATTCTGAAACTATTGTTGCTGCAATTATTAAATCGTATTATATTCCCCCTCGTAACCAAATGGGCGAACGTTCTGAAATAAGGAAATACACATTGCTAACAACTAATAGTGGGGTAACATGGAAGACAATTTCAGATACGACACTTTTTCCGCTAAAAAATAGTGACAACCAATGGTTTCTAAAGATTGAGCCTGCAACCTATCTTTATTCATCTCCGAGACATAATATCACTCCTCAAAAACCTGTGTATTATGGGTTTATAGACGAACATTTGGAAGATGTTCAGATTTATAGTAGTTACGGTAATGACAGGAAAGGGTATTACTGTCTTTGTAATAGCCAAATTGACAGTACCGAGAAAAATAAGTTTTTGATCTATTCAATAGATAATACAGGTGAACTTCAGAAATTTATAATTCCAAATAGTACATTTGAGTATCCAAATGTATCCGAAAACGACTCATCATTTTATGACAGAAAAATACTTTATGCGAATGATTCGCTAATGTATATTCAAGTTATTACACAGAAAGGTACAAAAAACAATTATCATTTCTCACAACCTCAAGTCTATAAGATTTACCTAAAAGAAATAATAAACAATGTAGCGGAGCTGCCCTCTACTTCACCTCTGCAAATCTACCCCAACCCAACTGATCAAACCCTCCGATGGAACACCACAACAGGCACAGCTGTCATAACCGATGCACTCGGTCGCACATTGATAGAAGTACCTGCTTCTGCGATGGAAGCCGATGTTTCAGGTCTGGCTGTAGGTATGTATTTTCTTACTATTCGTAATGGGATGGAGAGTGCGGTGCGGTCGTTTGTGGTGGCACGGTAGGGTAGGGCTGCATATTCATAGATAAACATTACGGATGAATTGTTCATCTTGAGGTAAGATTTTGCATAAATAGTCGTATTTTTGTAAAATATTTCGAACAAAAATCCAAGTCTATCCATGCCAAAACGTACCGATCTGCACACAATCCTCGTTATCGGAAGTGGTCCTATCATAATTGGTCAAGCGTGTGAATTTGATTATAGCGGCACCCAGGCGTGCAAAGTTCTTCGTGAAGAGGGCTTTCGCGTGTGCCTTATCAATTCCAACCCCGCCACAATCATGACCGACCCCAATATTGCAGACGCAACCTATATAGAGCCGATTACTCCCGAATTCATCGAAAAAATCATTGAAAAAGAACGTCCCGACGCAATATTGCCCACAATGGGCGGACAGGTAGCTCTCAATGCCGCCTTGGAACTCCACGAAGCGGGCATCCTCGCAAAGTATGGCGTAGAACTCATCGGCTCGAAAGTGGAGTCCATCCACAAAGCCGAAGACCGCGAACTCTTCTTGGAAGCAATGAAAAAGTGCGGTTTGGATATGCCGCGCGGTGGGTTCGTACATGAATTTGATCAGGGACTGAAAGTTATCGAGGAAATCGGTTTCCCTGCGATTATCCGTCCTTCGTTTACAATGGGCGGTTCAGGCGGTGGAATTGCCTACAATATGGAGGAATACTCCGAAATGCTCCGCGCAGGACTCGTTGCCTCTCCGGTAGGCAGGGTGTTGGTGGAAGAATCCAAAAAAAAAATTTCAGCCCCCCAAAATTTTTTTTATCAATATAAAAATAAAAGGTGCTAGAACTTTTTAAAAATATATAAAAAGTTAGTTCTTGCAACCCCGCAAAAAAGTTCTT
>JACPWH010000304.1 GCA_016197185.1 Ignavibacteriota bacterium | reverse complement strand
GGTAGCACGCTTGAACTTGGTATATTCTGCGGACGTAGAATTCGCACAGTAAGCAGCACGGGAAAGAATTATTTTCTTACAAATAAAGAAAACGGAGTGAACTTCGGCGTAGGTTTGCCGGGCAATGTACGTCTGGAATTGTATGATTATACAGGCACATTAAAAGAAATAGTAATGGATGGAAATATGGAAGCAGGGGAATATTCTTTGGATTTTGATTTACCGATAGGAGTATATTTTTGCAGGATTAATTCTGGGATGTATAATGATGTTCAGAAGATGATAATATTGAACGGAAATTAATAAAATAAATTATCAAAATTAAATAGCACAAAGCCTTTTCATGTAAATTAACAGAAAGGGATTCTAAAATATTTAATAAATACCTAACTGTATTGATTGATAAATGTTTGGATGCAAATATAATAATTATAGATTGATGTAGAAAATATTAATTGGCAAGTATCTATATGCTTCGACGGGCACTGGATGACATTCCAATTGTGTCACCATTTACCATTGAAGGGTTCAAATATTTGCCAAATATTAATAGAGCAAATCTAATAATCCAAAGCATTTAAAACATCATTTATCAGATCCTCAGTATCTTCAATTCCACATGAAAGTCGCACCAGTCCATCAGTAATTCCAAGTTTCTCACGTTGTTCTTTCGGGATGCTGCCGTGCGTCATCGAAACTGGATGGCAAATTAAAGATTCAACTCCGCCGAGCGATTCAGCAAGAGTAAATATTTCCAGGTTTTTAACAAATTGTTGTGCATTTTGATATGAACCAAGCTCAATTGAAATAATTCCCCCGAAACCACTCATTTGACGTTTGGCAAGCTCATGTTGACTGTGTGATGATAAACCCGGATAGTGAATTGCCAAAACATTTTTGTGATTTTCAATTGAATTGGCAATACTAAGCGCATTACGCTCATGCTGTTGCATACGGAGTGCAAGTGTTTTTACAGAACGAAGCAATAGCCAGCAATCAAACGCACCCGGAACAGCTCCCGTAGCATTTTGAATGAATTTTAATTGCGCTGAAATATCCTCGTTATTCGTAATTACTATACCGCTTATCAAATCGGAATGACCTCCAAGATATTTTGTAGCTGAATGAAGAACTATATCTGCACCAAGTGTAATGGGTTGCTGAAAATACGGAGTAGCAAATGTATTATCAACAACAAATAGTGCATGGTGATTATGGGCAATATCAGCAACTGCCGTAAGGTCTGTAAGCCGCATCATCGGATTAGTGGGAGATTCACTGTAAACCATCTTTGTATTCGATTGCATTGCTTTTTGAACTTCCCCTGAATTTGTCATATCTACATACGAAAAAGTCAATCCGAATCTTCTATAGATTTTCTCAAAAAGGCGGTATGTCCCTCCGTACATATCTTCAGCGCATACAACATGATCACCTGCTGAAAGCAGCTTCATTACTGCATCTTCAGCAGCTAATCCGCTTCCAAAAGCATAAGCTGCAATTCCGTTTTCGAGTGCAGCAATATTTTCTTCCCATGCAAATCGTGTAGGGTTTTGTGTTCGGGCATATTCGAATCCTGTATGTTTTCCAATTTCAATTTGAGCATACGTCGAGGTCTGGAAAAGAGGAACAGTTACTGCACCTGTTATTTGCTCAGGTTCTTGACCAACATGAATTGCTTTTGTAGCGAAATGTATATTAAGTTTACTTTTCATAAATAATGTTTGGAAATATAATTGAGAGACATTCTACCATTGAATAGCCAAATTTACAAAAAACTGACGACCAAGCAGTGATGGAATAGATTTTAGATTCATTTCATTCAAAATATTATTCACACCGATTGTTGTTTCGATTCGTGACGCGGAAAGAAAACTCACGTTCTCGAACCTCTTGCTAATTGCAGCGTTTAACATTGTATATCCCGGAACATATTCATCATCACGGTCTAAAACCCTACGTGGAGGATTGCCTAATGCCAGACCGTTTTTATCAAGAGATTCATCACCGAAACGTCCTACATATTGTAATCGAATATTTGCTCGGATTCCTAATTCTTGCTCATCAAATTGCACACGCGCAACACCGCTGTGTTTGGAGCGAAGCCATAAACCACCGTAATTTTTCCGTAAAAGATATTCACCTGAAATATAGACTGCTTCTTTTTTATCGATAGCATTTAACACTTCCACATCTTTTGCATCGAGATATTGATAGCCGATATCGGCACTTACTAATTGCGCTATTGTAATCTGCTTGGCAACCCTTATGTTTGCTTCAATTCCTTGAGTATAAACATGAGCAAGATTATGATACGAATAAATGTCAACATTCCTTATAGCATCATGACCTGCCAAGTAAAACTCGATCAAATTGGATAAATTATTACGAAACGCCCGTATTTCAATTAATCCTGTAAACGGGGCTTCAGGAGATTCTGATGTAAAACTATAGGTAAAACCAGCATCAAAAGCCGTAGAGCGTTCAGGCTGCAAATCCAAACCCAGACGTCGTGCACCCAATAAATTATAACCTGCCCCGGCAAGGTTGTTTGAAAATTGAATATATAATTGCCGGAAGTCAGGAACTTTATATCCCGTTCCGATCGAGGTGCGGAATTGAAGATTATCGGTGAGTTTGAAATTTAATGCAAGTTTTGGATTCGAAAGCCATAATATCGTCAGAAGTGTACTGTCGAATCCTTTACCTGAAAAAGAGGGGTTGGCATACGCGCTATTGTTCACATATCGCGCACTCAGTGAGTATGAAACCCATTCTGTAGGGTTGCCTTCCCATTGTCCGAAGACAGAGAAAGTACGGTATGATGGTTTGTCGGGATAACGGGAGCCATACGTATCATCAAAATTTTCCTCGAGTCCAAAGGTAAAACGATTACGCAAGTTCCAAAAAACATCATACTGAAGATAACCCTTAAAAGTTTGCCTGTCGAAGTCATCAGTATTTCCTGCTGAACCTTGCGTTGTGTCGAAATCGTACCGTTCGGTATATTTTGAACCGTAAAGTTGACCCGTTAAACGTGCTTTCCCATGTGTCCACTCAGAAGCAATTGTACCGGAAAGTTCTTTTTGATGAACAGAGCCTTTATTTGAAGCAATTTGTCCGAAAAATGATTCGGTGAATCTACCTCGACTGTCTGATTGAAAAAAACGTCCGTTCCCGCTAACATTAATTGATGGAGAAATGCGCCACAATGCTTTTATTTGGGATGTATAATCTGTAAAACCCGAGTAGGGAACAGTCAGTGAATCTTTCTGTAATTCAAAAGGTTCGGCGGATTTTCTGTTGAAAAATGCAGTTGCTTCTATGTCATTTCCCCCGTATCCGCCTTCAAGTTGTATCTCAGCTGCTCCATGCTGAAGATACTGTGAATATACCTTTCCGCTCAAGCCATCTTTCGGTTTCTTTGTAATAATGTTAATTACTCCTGCAAGAGCATCGCTTCCGTAAAGTGAGGACATCGGACCTTTTACAATTTCAACCCTGTCTATGTTTCCTACTGAAATTCTGGATAATTCAAGCACACCGGCTATGCGTCCGACCATTGGCTGACCGTCGATGAGAATCATTGTGTAATCTGGACCTAATCCCATCATTTGAATTCCTGTACGGAGATTCGTAGTAAGAAGCAGACCTGTTTGTTCCCGTAATAAATCAGCAGCATTCACCATTGCGGTAGATTGAAGCTGTGCATTACTAATTACTTCCACGCGTACTGGGGAATCCTGAACGAGAGATTCATTTCTTGTTCCTGTTACAACCACTTGCTGAGTTGTATAGTTTTTTTTGACAATTACCGAATCGGTTTTTTTACTATGTGGTACTGCAGGGAGGCGGGGTTTAGATATAGTTGAATCTGGGGAAGTTGCCGATGAGGAAATGGAAAAACATATTGATAATAATATACTTAGGGAAATATAACGAAAGAAAAATTGCGTCGAATATAATGTTTGCACGAAATAACAGTCTGAATATGAATAATAAAACTCATTCTATGACGCACAAGATACATTTTTGTGTCGCTGATTTTTATTTTTTGTGAAAATTATTTTTGTTTACATTCAGACCATTATCCAGTGCTTATGGGTTAACATTGGATATCCAAATGATTTCTGTTGGACAATTGATGTAAATTTGAAAGAAATTGAAACAGTAATAAAGCTATATTTTCCCTGAAAATTAAATAAAAAATGTCAAAAAATGTTAAGGTTCGAAACTCAGACTATTTATTGCCGTAGCTTTGCCGAAACCAAAATCTACTTTTACGCCTTTTTTGGAGAATACATGTCTCTCAATAGAATACTTATTGCTGTAATATGTCTGTTTACTCTGGGGAATATCCCTGTTTTTGCTCAGAAAAAAATTAAAATTAACGGCAGTGTGGCAGATGATTCCACAAAAAAACCAATAAGAGGAGTTAAGGTAACATTACACTCGCTTCCAGACAGCACTCTGATAAAAGGTGCTATAACAACTGCTCAAGGCGGATTTTCCTTAGATGCTCCAGCAAATAAGAAATATACACTTGAATTACGGAGGGTGGGGTATGCTGCAGTTGTTCAAGTCATTCCGCCATCTGAAGAGGATAAAAGCTTGCCTTTGATATACCTCAAAGAATCTTCAATTATTACCGGAGATGTTGAAGTAATTGGTTGGAGGGAGTTTACGGAAGTTCGTCCCGACAAAAGTGTCTATTCGGTAAAGGATAATCCTAATGTCATTGCTACTACAGTCAGCGAAGTGTTAGACCAAATTCCTGCTGTACAGGTGGATGAAAATGGAGGAATCAAGCTGCGAGGAGATGATAATGTAGTCATAATGATAAATGACAAACCGCTTACTATGGATGCCGAACAGCGTAATAAGATGCTCCAGCAATTACCTTCGATGAATATCAAATCTGTTGAGATACGGACCGCACCAGGAGCAAAGTATGATGCAAAATTCAACGGTGGGATAATCAATATAATCATGGATAAAGCTCTTACTGATTATATAGGCGGGAATGTCTATCTTGGCGGGTCAACTACCGAAGGTCGCAACGGAGGGGGAACGTTTTATTATAACGATTCGTTAATTACCGGATCGCTTAATGTAGGTGCGTATCATGGAATTTATAACAGTAATACCATATATGAACGGAATAACCCTCTTTCGCCTTCGCTACAATATATTAACAAAACTGTATTTAACGAGGGGACATATACAGGATATTATACGAATCCCCAAATAGATTTTAGTCTTTCATCAATGGATATTCTCTCGTTGTCAGGTGAATTTAATTATGGTCCGGGAACCAGTTTCTCAACCGGAAATGGAGTACGTTCGAATTCAAATAGAGAAATCACTCAGCTCGTAAAAGATTCTACGGATTTCCATCGTAGTGGAACATGGATGAATATGTCACTGCTCTACAGACATCAATTTGCTGATAACCATAAAATCTCGATTGATCTTAATCATTCAAATTGGAGTAGTGCCAAAGATGAATTTAGCAGCAGCATACTATTATCACCAACTTCTGTTTTAGACTCAGTTTCTTCATTGCAACAGATAAACAATTCGAAGGATAGCAATCCGGCATATAATTTAAAATTAGATTATTCTTATGCACCGACTAAAGCATTAAATATAGAGCTTGGGCACAAAATCGAAACGGAAACTCACCCAAGCGATGTTACTACAAGAGTGTATGATTATTATGCGAATACCTATCATATTGATTCTCTCCAAACATTAAACGCTTCACCACATAATACATTATACGCATTCTACTCAAACTTTGGGTATTCATTCTCCGACGATATTTCGATACAGGCGGGTGCCAGATATGAACACGCTGAAATTGGAGGAACTTTCCGCGACACAACGATTGATCGAACATACCCGAATCTATTTCCAAGTGCTTCTCTTTCATGGAAGCTATCACCGGAATATCAACTTACTGCAAATTACAACAGGAGCATTCAGTTACCCTGGGTGAATATCTTAAATCCGCGAGCTTCACGTTCGAGCTCAACAAGTCAATTCGTCGGTAATCCTGATATTCGACCTGAGTTCACACATTCAATCGAACTTTCTGCAAATGCTTTTCTTGGCTCCACCACCATTACTATTTCTCCATACTACAAAAGAACAGTAGATGAAATTAAATTGAATTCAGTGTTGATTAATGATATATACACAAACAGTTATGTTAATTATAGCGGATTGCAAACGTTGGGTGTTGACGGAACATTCAATTATAGAACCAGAACCGGGTTTTCAGCTCGAATGAATCTTAGTATCCAAAACTACAAAAATGTAGGGGGTACAGTATATGCCAGTGATTTTACAACCGAATCGACCAATGCAAGTGCCAACGGCTCAATTAGCTACGAAGTGATTAAAGGATTGACTCTAAATACCAATGCCAGATATGTTTCGCCATATACTATCGGTGGTGAGAAAGCACTTACATTCTTTTTTATGAATTTTGGTGCTATTTACAAAATGCTTGATAATGCCCTGACAATCAATCTTATGGCAGCTGATCCTTTTAACCTTCAAAAACGGGACAGAGTAGCTTATGGCAATGGATTTTCACTCAGTACGGATAGTAAACCCCTAAGCAGATATTTTAACCTGAATATCAGTTACACGTTCGGTAAGCGGGTAAATTTGGAACAGCACAATACCGAAAAGTCTGCGCCGAGAGGTGAGGGATAAGTAATTGCCCCTTATAATACAAAAGCTGGTGATGGTTGCACTTGCAAGTAAAATATGTATTGGAAGTTTAAAGCCTATCTTTTTACTTTATATCAAAGTTCCAGTCTGACTCCCATCACAAGCGATTGTTCAAGTTGCCTGCGGAGGGAATAGTTGCTGTCATATAGCAATCGCATATTATAATCAAGAGAAAACAATCCATACGAAATACCGGCAAGTATCAACGTTCCGATACGAGTTTTACGGTAATCCTTATATGTTTCTTCTTTACCGAGAAGTACTGTTTTTACACTTGAAGTAAGGATAAGTTTCTCACCGATTTGCTTTTTGGCAGAAAAGTCGAATACTCCGCTGAAACCTGATTCGAGTGTAACTTGATCTTGAACATTAGAAAGAGGGTTATTGGGACCAATTATATATTTTCGATTGGATTCAAGTATGAATTTATCGGTAATTGTTTGTTGGAGTGCATAACCTATACCATACGTCAGACTGAGCTCGCTTGTCTCGTCTGTATTCTTCGCGATTAGTTTTTGCCCTATAAAAATTGTTTGATAAAGAAATAGGGGGTCTAGAAAATGTGATTCTATATCATCAACCATTCCTTCTTTCATTTGTGTTTCTGCAGTAGTTTCAAAAAACAAACGGATATTCCACGAAGGAAGTATCATAAAGGAAGGGGTTATAGAAAAGATGAGATTATCCTGTGTCTTTTCGGGAAAAACACCTTCACGGTGAAGCTGACCGTATTGCAAATACAAACTACTTGCCACACCGAATGTAGAATCGTCCCAATCCATACGTGCATCCAATGTAGTCAGCCATTGGGCGGTAAGCGATTCATTGTCCGATTTGCTTATATTCTGAAAGGTAAGTCCGAATGAAGGTGCAATGGAATAGGTGAAATGTGAGGGTGAATTCTCTGAGATTATGGAGTCCGAAACCGCCGATACAGCTTTGCTTGTGTCAGTTTGAGCGGATATATCCGAAATCAGCATCAGGTGCATAGCTAAGAGCATCAGGTAGTTCTTCATAATACTATCGGGAAAGACTGTAATTACGGAATGAATTTTATTATTACCTAAGCATAATGCTTTTTAGCGATGATTTACAAGAATGAAATCATCCTAAAAGCAAAAAGAGCGTCCTGTTTATAGACGCTCTTTTATGCAAATAATGCTATTTTATTTAATCTTTGGTGAGCTCCAAGAATCCGAAGCCGTTGTTTTGAATGTAATTGAGGAGCCGTTATCGACTATGGTTATCATATTATCCGGTTTGGTTTTGTCGAATTCTTTTGTAATTGTGATAGGCTTATGTTGGCGTTTACCGCTTGCCTGACCGGTAGCTACATCACGCGGAGATTTAACATCATACGTAAATGTAATCTTGCCGGATGATTCTAATACATGAGGTATCCCTTTCGCATCACATAATGTTACGGTGTAAGTACCTGCATCCAAACCGTCAACAGTGCATGTTCCGTCCATGCAACGTACAATTTTCGATACGCCTTTCTTACCTTCAATTTTCAAATATCCGTTTTGGGCAGCAAACACATTTACTGCAGAAAAGATTGCAAGCAGTGCAAAAACACCCATCGCAACAGCAAAATTCTTTCTCATATATTGCCTCCTGGAAAAGTAATAAAATCCCTAAAAGGGGAAAAATACTGAAAACTATATTCAGTTTTGGCGATAGG
>JACPWH010000188.1 GCA_016197185.1 Ignavibacteriota bacterium | reverse complement strand
GAGATAACTTTATATACAGTGCCAGTGTTTCGACTGCTTGAAATATCACTTAATTTTGGCAAGTTTAGTGAGTATTTGCTTGGTTCAACAACTTTATACGTGGTGGTGACTCCGTTTGAGCTACCTGAACTTAAATTCTATACTGTTCCTTTAACTCTATTTCTGTGAATAAAATTGTTTTTGGGGAATGATTTATAAGCGAAAAACAGATAATTGGAAAAGGTGATGGTTCATTACCCCTCTGATAAAAAGCGTGTTTAACATCATCATAGCTTACCCACGAGCAATTATTATGATCTATGGAGATTGAGGCAACCTCTATTTGCAGTTTTATAGGAAGACTTTTTTTAGTTCGTTCTACGATTTCTTTAGATATGTCACCTTTTGTTATCTTTGAGTGATGTGTAGGGCAAATTAAAAGTAGATTTTCGATTTCGTTATTGGAAGGATCTTCGTCTATATGATGAATTTCGAAGTATTCTACTTCTGTGCTGTCACAAAATGGACATATAGAATTAATTTCTTTTTGAAGAATTGAACGAACTTTCATTGGTTGCTTTATTTTTATTCGTTCTTTTGCCATATTATCCTTTTTTCAACATTATTTGAGTATAATTTTTTATTAAATCTATTGAAGTAATAATAATATTTTCCCTCACCGCGCCCCAACTGCCGAATACAACTTAGAATAATACTCGGTAGATTGCAAAAGCCCTGCAGCTGACTGCACCAATCTGTCTGTACGAAGTGACCTCTGTGCTTCTTCCTTATTCGTCAAAAAGCGACTTACGATTTCATTCTCTAGTAATACTGAAAGAACCTTTGCATTTGCAGGAGCAAGGATTCGTTGCTCCTTCTGGAGTGTCTTTTCCAGAGATTCAATTTTCAGTGCAAAAGCTGTATTAGTTTTATCTTGTGAAACTAATGTACGCGCTTCTTTCAGTTTGAGTAAGGCGGGTGTTTCTACAAAAAAGCCCTTGCGTTCGGCGAATGCTTCAAATTGAGATAGAAGTTCAGGAGTTACAGCAAATTTTTGAGGTAATGACTTGAATTTTGATGTGTATTCACTTGCAAAACCAAAGATAATATCTTTGCTCAGCAATTGCTCGACAACATCAGGATAGTCTGCATTCGAAACAACGCTATCCGGTTCTATGCCATGAAGTTCACGGACAGGACGGTTATTTTTAGTATAAAAAATACGTCCGGAGTCTGCGGAAGCGGGTTTACCTTCGCGTTTGCGGGTAAAGTCAATTTTTTGGATGCATCTTCCTGAGGGAGTATAATATTTAGCTGTAGTAATTTTTACACTTGAGTTATATGGAAGTGCAAAAACATTCTGCACAAGACCCTTACCGAACGACCGTTCACCCATAATAACCCCTCTGTCCAAATCCTGAATTGCGCCTGCAAGAACTTCGCTCGCGCTCGCGCTTCGTCCGTTTATCAATACAGCAAGAGGAATATCGGGCTCGAAGGGACGTGAAAGAGCTGTATAAACCCGCGCTTCGGATTCTTGCCGTCCTTTGGTACTTACAATGCGACTGCCTTGCTGTGCAAAAATTTCGCTGATTGCCGTTGCAGCATCAAGCAGCCCGCCCGGATTATCACGAACATCCAATATCAACCCGCAAAGATTCGATTGATTACGTAATTCACGGATTGCCGTTTTAACATCATCACCGCTCTGCCGTGAGAACCTGTCAAGTTTGATATAACCTATACTATCCTGTACTAAGCCGAAATATGGCAAATTCTGTACTTTTATTTCTTCACGGGTAAGAGTGAAAACAAGTGTGTCGGCTATCCCATCGCGGAGGATTCTCATAACGGCTTTGGAGCCAGGGGTACCACGAGTATAAGGACGAAGTGAACGTGAAATTTCATGGAGTACATTGGTAGTATCAATCTGCAAAATATGATCTCCAATTCGCAGACCGTTTCGCTGGGCGGAATATCCGTCGTAAAGTCCTGTAATGGTTAGCATACTTTCGCGTGCTCCAACACTCATCCCAAAGCCGGTATAAATTCCTGTGGAAAGCATATCTATATCTTCTGATGAACTTTCGTCAAGCAAGGTGGTGTATGGATCGAGATCATCAAGCATATCTTTCATACCGTTACGGACAAATTCTTCAGGGTCAATATCATCTACATAATTTATAGAAATTTCGCGAAACATAGCACCAAAGAGTTCGAGAGATTTATTGATTTTAAAATAAACTGCATCCCGCGAACCGCTGAAAAATCCGACGGAGAAAATAGCAATGACCGAGAAAATTATAATAGGCAGACGTTTCATTGACATAATAAAATTGTAGAACCGAGCAGATCTTTCAAATTGATTGTTGTTTCCCGTAACCTTTATACTTATCATACTTAGCACTATAGGTGACAATATTCATATTCATGTCGCGAAGTGTACCACCTGAAGGCGAGAGGTAAAACTCAGCCGTACACCCGGTCTTATCTTTCGATGGAATTCCTTGTTCGTCCACATAAAATTGCACACGATGATAACCCAAAGTAAGGGAAGTAATCTGTGCTTGAGCAAGTAGGTTTTCGGGTGTGAAGTAAAATAAGTCGTTGTGCATAATTATAAATATATACGATTGAAAAGCGAAAACATTGCGGAAATTTATTTTAGAACCCATGGTATGATTCTAAAATATAACAAATATATATTCTTAACTTATGGTGAATGTATGTTAGGAAGAAATGGAGAATTAAAAAGTGGAATTATATCAGTCCTTTGTGACCTTAGTGTAAACCATTGTCTCCTTTGTGGTAAAAGCAAAAAAACACTAAGATTGCAGTCATGAGTGGACAACTATTATTCCACCTGCAGAGCCATTTTAAATTGCTTTTGGAGCTGTTTTGCAGTGTCTTTTGCAGATGCGATTGTAGAATACCCCCATAATTTAACACGGTAAGATGGACTTCTATTAATAATCACCCGCTCGAAATATGCTTTTTGTCCCCGCTGCTCCCACTGTTCAGTAATTCTAAGAGCTTCTTCTTCGCTTGCCACTTGTTCTGCTACAATTTCAAACGGTAGAAGTGCAGGGTCGAGCCACCTGAGTTCAACACGACGATTCACAATTCGCTGCCAAGGTTCTTGTTCAAAATAATATAGCGGTTTGCGATTCCCGACAGCACGAGTGCGGATTTGCCCTGCCGGCACCCCCCGGGCAAGCAATGCCCGTCTGACAGCTTGTGTGCGCTGGATTGCAAGTCCCATTGCAGCATCGTCGGTATTATCATTACTACTGTGCCCTACAAGTTCTATAAGTTTTTGAGGATTATCTTTCAACGCAACTGCAAGCGATGTAATAAGTGGATTATAACTGTCATCAAGAACAGCGTTATTCTTATCAAAAAGAGCAACGGCTTGGTATGAGGGTAATTCCCATAAAGAATCCGGCGAAAGGACTACTTTATCTTGCAAACTGACACTCGGCGTAGTAAATGAAATTGTAGCATCAGGCTTAGTGCAAGAAGTGAAATTTCCGGTAATTGGAAGAGAAATTTCGTATGATGTTTTTTGTGCCTGCATGATTTCGGTAAGTACTTCCGAAAGTTCATTAATTCTCTCAGGTGATAAATGATAGAATCGTCCTCCGGTTGCACTTGTCAAATATTTGAGAGTGTAAGTATCGGCACTTCCATCACCAAGAGCTACTATATAGATAGGAATATGATTTTCTACAGCAAGTTGAATGTCATTTTCAGCAGTTATTAATAATGATGAATTATCAGAACTTGCAGTAATGATAACTACTGCTTTACGCTCAACGGGAGCAACGCGTACCTTGTCAATTAGAGAAAGAGTTGCTTTGTAAAGTGCAGAAAGTCCAGATGTTGTCGGAGCAGATAAAAAATTGAAAACTGAACGGACTGAATCGGCTGTTGTGAGTGGAACAGCTTCTGTCACATTATGATTGAATGTTACAAAATCCATGTAGTCGGTAACAGGGATTGCCGGAATGAAATTTTCAATTGAACCGAATACAGAAGAAATATACGGTGACATAGAAAGAGATCTGTCCATTGCAAGACCGATAGCAATATTGCCTGAAATACTCTGCTCAATAGATGATTGAGGAAATGTTGATGATGGGGAATCTGTACAATTGAGAGCAGATGACCAAAACTGAGTGTCTTCTTTCTGGTCTAAGCCATGCGAGAAATTTCCTTGTTTGTCGTAGAGTGCCACGCTGAGCTTGGCAGTCTTATCATCACCAACGGGAGGTAATGAACGCATTATTTTTATAAAAGCCGGCGCGTTAGATTCTGCAATTGGTGATGGTTGTGCTAATTTATTAACCGACCGTAAATAATTTGTTTCTTTAGATGTCCCTTCTGATTGAAATGAAGAGGAGTGATTGTCGTCGGAGGAATGAAGGATTGCTGCACCTTCAGATTTTTTGGTAGGGTACACACGCACTGTCCAATCCTGTGAGAGAGAATCACCGTCAATTTGATATCCTGTTACATGGTATGTAGTTGTCATTTTTGGGCGTGGAAAGAACTTGTCGGATGGGCCGTAATTAACATCCTCCCCTGAAATTCTTACACTGTCGGCATTTGCAAAAGTCCAATAGACAGTTGCTTCTTCACCTTCAGGAATATCAGCTACCCCGCCAAATTGCTCAAGGGAAATTTTTGCCGATGAACATGACAACAGTAATATGCTTGCAAAAGCAATATTCTTCACAAAAAGGGAAAGTGGTTTCAAGGATTGCTCCAAATAATAATTAACAACCGCCAACACTCAAAATTGCTGCGAAAAATACTGCTTTTGCCATCAATGGACAATTAAATTTTCGTGAATGTCAGAGAGCCTGTATTCTCAACCTCTATTTTAATAGTATCACCTGCTGAAAATTCACTGCTAAGCAATTTAACTGCCAACGGATCTGCAATGTATCGCTGTACTGCTCGCTTGAGCGGACGCGCTCCGAACTGCACATCGTATCCGATTCGTGCAATCCAATCAATCGCCTCGTCTGTAATATCGAGCATTATACCCTCTTTCTTTAGTTTTGCTGCAAGTTTATCTAAATGTACTCCGGTAATTTGGTGTATTTCTGATGGTGTAAGCGGTTTGAATAGTATTATTTCATCAATACGATTTAAAAATTCCGGGCGCATCCTTTCTCTTAATAATCCAATAATTTGAGAACGAACATTCCCAATAATTTCATCTCGGTTTTCTTCGGTTATTTCGAGCAATTTATCTTGTATAAATTCTGTACCAAGATTGGAGGTCATAATAATTATAGTATTCTTGAAATTTACTTCGCGTCCCTTACCGTCTGTAAGGCGGCCGTCATCCAAAACTTGAAGCAAAACGTTGAATACTTCCGAATGTGCCTTTTCAATTTCGTCGAGGAGAACAACCGAATATGGTTTGCGGCGAATCGCCTCGGTCAGCTGACCACCTTCATCATAACCAACATACCCGGGAGGTGCACCGATAAGCCGGGAAACGGAGAATTTCTCCATATATTCGCTCATATCAATTCGAACTAAAGCACTCTCGTCATCAAAAAGAAATTCAGCCAGGGCTCGAGCCATTTCGGTTTTACCTACTCCGGTTGTTCCAAGGAAAATGAATGAACCGATAGGACGATTCTCATCTTGCAGACCTGCTCTCGACCTTCGCAGTGCATTACTGATAGCTGTTACTGCATCCGTTTGTGCAACAACGCGTTTGTGCAATCGCTCCTCCATAGTCAGCAATTTGGAACGCTCTGATTCAAGCATCCTTTGTACGGGTACACCTGTCCATTTGGCTACAATTTCTGCAATATCTTCAGCATCCACTTCTTCCTTTAGCATTTTTCCCGAAGATTGTACTTCTTCAAGTCTGGTATTTGCTGTTTCAAGCTGTTTTTCAAGACCGAGAACCGTTCCATACCGTATTTCGGCGACTTTAGCAAAATTCCCTTGCCTCTCAAATTCTGATGCACTAAGTTTGGCATTCTCAATATCTGATTTGAGAGTACGGATTTTTTGAATATTATCTTTTTCAAGTTGCCAGTGTGCTTTTAGTCCGTTACGAGAATCACGAAGATCATTTAATTCTTTTGTAAGTTCTTCCAATCGTTTGCGAGTGGGATTGAGAGGTGCTGCGTCTGCCATAGTATTTGCCCTTTCTGTGTAAAGATTTTGTATCTATTGTGGTAAATGATTTTGAGTTTTTATAGTTTATCTTATTGAGTCGTTATTTACGTATAGATGTAAAGTTAAGTAAGTGATGGTACTAAAATAACTGGGACATTAAATAAAAAAAATATTTGTCTATAAATTGGCAAGTACTTGATATTTCTACTTCGCACAGTATGACAAGTCCTGTATTGTAAAGAAATACAATATGTTACGTCAAACTGTATATGCCGTAAGTAATTGATTGTTGTTTGAAATGCAATATACGACGTGTAATACCTACCTTCACTTTGTAAGAGTATTCTTGCTCAGTTTTTAAATTAGCAAAGATTAATCTAAATAATTTTGCGTAACATCAGTTAATAAAATAGAAGGCAATAATAAATAAAATTCAAAGATTTTCATCAAAAAACGCTTATGTTCTCTTCGCTCGCAATGACGCTGACTGAACTCTAAAATCAAGTCGTGAATAAACTTCGGGTTGTTCTTGAAACTTCTTTTCAGCTAAAAAACCAATCATCGCTGCATTATCCATGCAGAATGACATTCGTGGGGCAACTATTCTGATGCTGTGTTTCTGCCCTCTATAATTCATATCTTTACGAAGTCTTGAATTTGCCGAAACTCCCCCGGCAATGACTACACTCTTAACGTTTGTTTCTATTGCTGCTCTAATTGCTTTGGCAACTAATACATCGGTAATTGCCTGCTGTACAGACGCACAAATATCAGGTAATATTTCACTTGGAACTCCTTCATGAAAGTTCTTTTGTAAAAAATATCTTACAGATGTTTTTAATCCGCTGAAACTGAAATTGTATGTGCCGTCATGAAGCATTGAACGGGGAAAAGAATAAGCAGAGGAATTGCCTTTTTGAGCCAATGCATCAACAAGAGGTCCTCCCGGGTATCCTAATCCAAGAAGTTTTGCAACTTTGTCGAATGCTTCACCTGCAGCATCATCTCTTGTAGAGCCGAGAACCTGATATTCACTATAAGACTCCACATAAAAAAGCGAAGTATGTCCACCGCTCACAACCAATGCAACAAACGGAAATTCAACACTCGAATCCTCCAGACAACCTGAATACAAATGCCCTTCAATGTGATGAACAGGAATAATAGGAAGTCCAAGCCGAAGTGCCAAACCTTTTGCAAAATTAGAGCCGACCAGCAGTGAACCTATAAGCCCCGGTTCGGTGGTAACTGCAATTGCACTAAGATCTGTTTCATTAATATTTGCTGTAACTAATGCTTCTCTCACTACTGCCGAAATACTCTGTAAATGCGCCCGTGATGCAAGTTCTGGGATCACTCCTCCGTGATCCGTATGGAATAATTGCGATGAAATAACATTACTGAGGACAATAGTTTTGTCGAGAACGGCAGCGGAAGTTTCATCGCAGGATGATTCAATTGCAAGGAGCATAGTATGGATAACGAAAATAGGTTATTTGCCGATTTAATGTCTGATTAGACGTAAAAGATTAGACGTAAAAGGGTGGGGAGAAATTGATTTTGAGAGTGAAATAATAAAAATGAGGAGGTGAACTCATGTAACTATTATTGTGAATAAAGTGTTACAGTAGGATTGTATATAATTACAATGCAGTAAATAAACCTGAAAATATTTTTAAATAGCATATAGCCAAGGTTGCCGTTTTTATTTACTCCAAACTGCTCGTTTCATATCCAATCGGTAATTCTACATGGAATGTTGTCCCTTTCCCCTTGCCGTCGCTCTCCGCCCAAATTCTTCCATTGTGCAAATCTACTATATGTTTGGTGATATGCAAGCCAAGCCCGGTAGAGCTTTCTCCGTCGGTAGGGACTGATGAAAGTCTCTGAAACTGACCAAATAATTTACTGATATCATCTGTAGATAGCCCTTGTCCTTCGTCCTGTACCTTTAAAAGAACAGTTGAAGAATTTGAAGCGAGGTGTATCGAAATTATAGCATCTTTGTGTGAGTATTTAATAGAATTACTGATGATATTGTCAAACACCTGAAATAATTTTGGTTGGTCTCCCGAGATGAGGATATCACCTTCAATATGAATATTAAATTTCTGATGTTTAAGTTGCAAAGCACTTGTATTCAATTCACATACATGGTGCAACATTTCACCAAGATTAAAAAGATTCGGTATGAATTCCATTGCGCCGAGCGATGCTGCTGACGACTCAAGTAATTCAATAATAAGTGACGACATTCTGCTTGCAGACTGCTCAATAATCCATATCCATTCACGGTGTTCATGGTCGATTGGAAGTTCAGAAAGCACTACATTTGCAGCACCAATAATATTACTGAGCGGGTTTTTCAAATCGTGAGCAGCAATTCCAAGTAGTTTTGTTTTAAATTCATTAGCCTCCTGAAGTTCTGCATTTTTCCTGGTAAGAATCGCTTGTTCACGAGAGTTGATGGCTATCTCGCGTTCATGTGTGAATCTGTCTGCAGCTTTTTGTGCTTCAAGTCCCTGAACTTTTCGTTCGAGGTCGTGGTATCTTTCATAATGGAAAGCAAATTCCTGCCAACGTTCTTGCTGCTTGTAGAGTTCTGCAAGTGATTTGTGTAAATGGAATTCTTTGGATTTATTGCCGATTTCTTGAATAAAAGCGAGGGAATCCAGAAAATACTGTTCTGCAGTAGCCTGATTAAACCCTTCATAATCCTTTTGAGAATAAATAAAACCACATAATTCAGTCCATTCTGCAATCGAACTTTTATCGCCGATTTCATTAGCAATTGAAATTGCTTGATTAAATAGAGCCATAGCTTCCGCGTATCGACCTATCTCTACAAATGTATTCCCAATATTTCCTAAATGTGTCATTACTCCTGATTTGCTTGAGAGTTCATGCGAAAGCTGTAATGCTTTGTATTGATATTCGAGAGCCAATTCATATTGTTTCAGATTGGAATATGTGTTACCGAGATTTCCTAATTGACGTTCGGTATTCGGAATATCACCGGTTTCTTCTCCGATTTCCAAAGAACGTTTGTAATATTCCAACGCCCGTTCATAGTCTTCCAAATTACGATACACATTACCGATATTTCCGTATAAATTGGATAGAGCCTCTTTGTTATCTGAATTTTCT
>JACPWH010000187.1 GCA_016197185.1 Ignavibacteriota bacterium | reverse complement strand
GACCGATTGGTTTCGCTACACCGATAATAAACTTAACATTTTTATCCGATAAAGCGTATTCGACAGTTTGCGGTTTTGTATCTCCTGGATACCCTTCTTCCACTTTTGGCACTTCCGGGGGCAAAACCAAACGCAATAAACCAAGCTGCTGCTGCTGTTCTACAGGAATGTAAAATTTATAAGATGAGTTGATAGATATAATTTCATAGGATAGACCGCTATACACATCTATTATACCCTTGAAACTCTTGCTTACTTGAAGGTTAATATCATATACCTTAGCATCCGAATTCAATTCTGCATTTGTTACCCCAATTGTATTCTCTATATGTGTCTTTTGATAGACAACTTGCAAGGCGGCATCAAAAGGATTTTTATCAAAATACTGTGATAAACTGTGTTTCAGCCCTAATCCCCATAAAGAAAGTTTACCAACATTTTTATCTATTTTTATTGAGGGAATTATCCGAATCAGCATTTCTGTTCCATACAATGAACCGACTTCTAATTGTGGAATTGCAGCAAAAACGGAATTAATGTTCCCACCTGTAGGCAGTGTAAAAAAGAATGGGAATTTATCAATTGCTTCTAAAAGCTGATCTTTCACAGATTGACTAAGAACATTACTTTTATATAAGAAACTTAAATATGGGTCTTTTTCTGTTAACTGTTCTTTGAAATAGTTTCTATTTAACAAAAAGACAGCATCTAGATTACCATAAACAGTAGCAGCTTTTGAGGGAAATTTTAGCCCGCTTGTTGCTGAGTCCTGTTTGGGATCCAGTCCTTTGTCAAAAAGATATTTAAGGATGTCAACTATCATACCAGCTGTATCCTTTATGTTAACTGTAGATTTAGATGGATCAAGAATGTTAATATTATAATCTGCTACTGCTTTGTCAGCGAGTACCTCAGATATTGTCATTCTGGGTGCTTTTGGAACATAAGTTTTTTGATCATCACGTACAAAACCAAACATAGAATGTAAACCAAATCTAAAGTACAGTTTGTTTTCCTTTGGTATGAATGCTGAACGGAAAAATCTTGAATTAGCTGCAGCGTTTGATGTTGTTACCAGAGGTTGTAAATACGGACCGCTATTTGGAGCAAGAAGCTCCTTTGATATTCGTCTTGTCATTTCAACAGACAATGGATTTGCATGAGGAGCATCTTGTGCTGTTGCAGGTAAAATAAGGCAACAGAATAATATCAATAAGGTTAGGGTGGTTTTCATGTGGTTAATTTATTCAAAATCATTTAGTAATTTGAAAGCTAATGAGACTGCTCCGTCAAGTGCAGAGCCATATGGTTTCACTACATTAAGGCTCTTCTCCGATTCTAATTTTTGATAAAGTAAGCGAGACAGGAGGGTATCGTTTTCAATCATCCCGCCCATACATGCTAACTCTACAATGTCTTTTGAACTCTTAAATTGACGGCGAACAGCCAAAAGCCCGTCAACAAGATGTTGAGCTGATGTTTCAATAATTGAATAACATACCTCATCTCCGTCTTCGGCGCATTTCATTACCATTGGTGTAAGGGAATGATATTCAAAAATACGTTCTGAGTATGCGGAAACAATTGTACGAGGACGGTCTTTTTTCACCATTGGGTATCGTTCAGCAAGCATATCGAAGAGCCTTGTCGGTTTACTTCTTCCATCTACTGCACGAACAATAGCAGTTAGACCTTCTCTTCCAATCCATGCTCCGCTTCCTTCATCGTCAAGCTCAATTCCCCAGCCTCCACATCGAACTACTTCCTTGGCATTTATTTTACCTAATGTAATGGTGCCTGTTCCTGCTATCAACGCAATGCCATTTTTACCACCTAAAACACCTTCGAGTGCAATTTCAGCATCGCTTGTTATCATTATATCATTAATAGTTATCTTACTGTTTCGAGCTAATGTTTTTAAAAGGAGTGTAGAACGTTGCTTCTCTTCTTCGAGCCAAACACCGGCTAAACCAACTACTACAGCATCAACTTCGCTTGAGTCTATAGAGGATTTACTACATAAATCCCGAACCATATTCAAGACTCTTTCTGTAGATTCACCAACACCGACTGCACCGATTCTTGTAGATCCCGCTTCGATTGTAAACAATATTTCGTTTGCTTTTTTAATGATTCCGCGTGTTTTCGACCCTCCGCCATCAATCGCGATTACTGTAGCTTCATCTTTATTCATAAATATATGTTTTCTTAGTCTGTTAAAGTAAGTTTTATTTAATGTGAAGTGATAGCTTTTATTAGAAAACACTTCCATGACAAAAAGGCGCACGGTACAGCCATGTTTTCTGACAAAAAACAGATATTCCTACAAAAAACCACAAGTACAATAGTTCCACGTGGAACTATTGTAAAGAGGACAATTAGTTTCAATCCCAACTATCGAATATAAAGCATCAAAACTGCAAGATCGGTAGAAGAAACACCGGCAATCCTTGAAGCCTGACCTAAGGAAACAGGAGAAATTTTAATGAGCTTTTCTCTTGCTTCGGCAGATAATGACTTGATTGAAGAGTAATCCAAGTTTTTTGGGATTAGTTTACTTTCGGTTTGTTGAAACATTTCAACTTCTTCTAATTGACGTTTAATATATCCCTCGTACTTGATTTCTATTTCAGCTTTTTCGAACAACTCATTCGTTGCAGGGAAAGAATCGTGTGTATTTACAATGCTAAATAATTCCTTTAAAGAAACTTTTTGGCGTTTCGCAATAATTGAAAGAGAAGTTGTTTCTGCTAATTTCGATTCCCCAATGTCAGTTAAGTATTCATTAATAGTTGCTGGAGAGGCTTTTGATTCTTGAGCAAATGAAATTAATTGCCCTGTTAAATTTTCTTTATGCTGAAGAACCTCGTACTGATTATTATCGATCAAACCAAAGTTAAATCCGTATTTACTAAGTCTTTTGTACGCATTATCCTGACGGAGCAACAACCTGTATTCGGCTAATGATGTGAATATTCTATACGGCTCTTCCGATTCTTTATTGATCAGATCATCAATCATTACACCGATATATGCTTCTGCTCTGCTTAATGTAAATGCCGGCATATCTTTTACAGTCAAAGCTGCATTTATTCCTGCAATCAAACCCTGTGACGCTGCTTCCTCATAGCCGGAGGTTCCATTAATTTGTCCGGCAAAAAACAAGCCTTGTATAGCTTTTGTTTCTAATGACGACTTTAGCTGGTTCGGAAAAAAATAGTCATATTCGACTGCATACCCATATTTAAGAATCTCGCATTTTTCTAATCCAACAATCGAATGAAGCCCTTCTTCCTGAATAGCCCGGGGTAAACTTGTAGAAAAACCATTCACATACACAGAATCAGTAGTAAGACCTTCGCGTTCCAAAAGAATCTGATGCGAGTTTTTATCAGAAAACCGCTCAATTTTATCTTCAATCGAAGGACAATATCGAGGACCTTTTCCGGCTATTAATCCTGAAAACATCGGAGATTCACTAAAGCCTTTGCGCAGAATGTTGTGAGTTTTCTCCGTAGTAGTTGTTTGGTGGCAGGTAAGAGTGTTTCTTACAGTCGATGTCCTAAACGAAAAGGGTTTTGGAACTACATCACCTCCAACCTCACTTAACATACTAAAATTTATAGAATTACGATCAATACGCGGTGGAGTTCCTGTTTTTAGTCTGCCTGTTTTGAAACCATAAGATAATAGATTTCTTGAAATTGAAGTTGAAGACTGTTCATCAATTCTTCCGCCTGCAATACCATTCATCCCAGTATAAAGTACTCCATTCAGAAATGTACCTGAACATAATACTACACATTTTGAGAATACTGTTTCTCCGTTCTCAGTTATTACTCCTTTTATACTATCTTTATCAATGAGAATTTCTCTAATATTGCTATTGACAACTGAAAGGTTCTTTGTAGAAAGAAGAAGTTCTTGTGCAAAAAGCGGGTAAAGGTCTTTATCATTTTGAGAACGACTCGACCAAATTGCAGGGCCCTTAGAAGTATTGAGTGTTTTGAACTGCAATCCACTTTTGTCTGCAAGAATTCCCATCACCCCCCCCAAAGCATCAATTTCTTTTGCTAAATGCCCTTTTGCACTACCTCCAATTGAAGGATTGCATGATAAACGTCCGATTGTATGGATATTCATCGAAAAAAGTGCAGTTTTACATCCCATTTTTGCAGAGGCAACACTTGCTTCTATCCCTGCATGACCGCCACCTATTACAATTACATCAAAAGTGTTCATTAGATTATAAACATAACTCTAAATTATGTTTCACGTGAAACACAAAATATCGTTAATAAGTCCTTATATTATATGAAAAAGTTTCCGCAAATTAGATACCAACTTGAAAAAAGAATAATAAATAATTCAGAAAAAAGTTTGCGATTATTTTATTGAAGCGAGCCTGAAAAAAAGAAAATAAAACTGTAATAATGTTAAAATACTATTACTTACCGATGCAAAACTGAGAAAATATTGTGTTGAGAATCTCTTCGTTCATAACCTCACCTGTTATTTCGCCAAGCAAATAAATTGCCTTCCGTACATCAAGGGAAACATATTCATTTGAGAAATGAATGTTCAGAGAGCAATTGGCATTTTCGAGAGATTTTATTATTTCCGATAGAATTGCAGTGTGTCTTGTGTTAAGCAAAACATCAGAAATTCTATCTACATTTGCAGATGCAAGTTTCTCAATAAAAATTTTAAGTTCTTTAATACCAATTGATTGCAGCGAGGAAACAGGAAGCGAATCGATGTCAGATATTGATACAAGTGACTGAGAAACAGAATCAATCTTATTTTGAATATAACAAAAAGCTGCTTCTGGATATAACAAAGATAACTGCTTATAAAGTGATACTGAATGTAAAGGTGAAATAGATATATCATTGACAATGAGAATCAGGTTGCTTGTTTCAAGAAGTTGACGGGTAAACTCTATACCTTCGATTTCAATGATGTCCATTGAATCTTGTCGAATTCCTGCAGTGTCATATATTTGAATCCATATCCCGTTAAGGGAAAGTGAATCTTCGATATAGTCTCTGGTTGTACCTGCAATCGGACTTACAATAGAGCGTTTCTTATCAAGTAAAGCATTGAAAAGTGTTGATTTACCGGCATTAGGGTAGCCGACTAATCCTACCCGATACCCATCCCGGAGTATTGATGAGGATGTATAACTGTCCAATATGTTTTTACAAGTATTGATTGAGTTGCCAATCAAAGTGGTAAGGTGATTTTTATCAACAAATTCAATATCTTCGTGAGAAAAATCCAATTCTAATTCCAATAATGCGCAAATCGAGAGTAATTCCTTACGAATTGAATCAACTTTATTCTTGAATCCTCCGAGTAATTGTCGGGCAGCTACATGAGAGCCTTGCACAGATGATGCATGAATAATATCAGCAACGGCTTCCACTTGGGTCAAATCAAGTTTCCCATTAAGAAAAGCACGCTGTGTGAACTCACCCGGTTTTGCGATTTGTGCTCCATTATTAAGTAAGGTACTTATAATATTAGACGTAGTATAAAGTCCGCCATGACAACCTATCTCCACAATATTCTCACCTGTATAAGAGTGTGGGGCACGAAAAATAGATGCGGTAACAGTATCAAGAAGAACATCGCCATCGTAAATTTTACCATAGTGAATAGTATGGCTCGGAGCTTCGCTAAGTAAAACTTTTCCGCGAAAACACTTGTCGGCAATTGAAAATGATTCCTCTCCTGAAAGACGAATCACAGCTAAGCCGGATATTCCTGGAGGTGTAGCCAGTGCACAAACAGTATTGCTTGATGACATAAGTAAATAATAAGTAAATAAAAACAGTTAAAAGAATATATGAGCAAAGAAATATTTAGTTTTTCAGTAATAACTTCCACAAATGATGTTGCAAAAAAACTTCTTGAAACCCGAAACAATGTAATTGTTACAGCAAAATTACAAATAAAAGGAAGGGGTCGAAACAACAAACAGTGGGTAGGCGATGAAGATAAAAATATTTACCTCTCAATAGGAAATGTACATGATTCAGAAAAACAGGAAATTAACCTCCTAATGTTAGGATACCAATGTGCAGGATGCTTGGCTGTGTTGCTGGCATTAGAAAAATTTGCTCCAAGTGTTCATTTTACCTTAAAATATCCTAATGACGTATATGCTCAAGGAATTAATGGAGAATATAGGAAAATATCAGGTGTTTTGGTGGAAAATGAGTTTTTAGGAAACAGTATTAAATCCACAGTTCTCGGAATAGGGGTTAATGTATGCCAACAAGAATTTGATACCAAAATAAAAGCTACATCACTTGTATTACTAAATATCAATATTCAGCCGGATGTTCTACTGAAGCAAATCATAACAGAAACAGAAAAATTACTTGGCTTACAGCAGTATCAACTGATTGAATTATGGAAGGAAAAACTCAACATCGAAGGAAAAAAGATTGAAATAATTGGGGATGAAGGGTTTTGGAATATATTGAAATATAATGAGTTCGGTATGGTTATAGTTGAAAAGGACGGCATGGAGCGAATAATTAATAACGGAGATTCAATTCGATACCAATTAGGGTAAAATTAGAAAGCATGTCCTAAACCGATGTGAACCTGTAGGTCTTTGAACGGTGCACGGGAGAATATCCATTGACGATCCTGAGATGTCGGGTCATAGAGACGTACAGCAAAATCTACCCGGACAGGACCTACGGGGGTTTCACGGCGGATTCCCGCTCCGATTCCGACGGCAAGACCGTTAATTATATCACCTATGGTAGCAGTATTGTAATAACCCTCTTTAATCCGATTAAAAACATTTCCCCAATCCATAAAAATGGTAACACCTAATGCTTCTATTTGGTCAGCAAGCGTAGAATTCATACCTGAGGGGCGAGCAAATCGATAACGATATTCAAAACTACCCTCGAGGATAGCTCCATTCCCTGTTAGATTGTTTGTATAGGCAAGTGCACTGTCCAAATTGGAAGATTTTCTATCAAATAATCCACGGGAAGGGTATGATCGAACACTATTTGCACCACCTGCAAAAAATCTTTTTTCAAATGGTATAAAAGTAGTATCACTTATCGTAATATTTATATAACCGGCTCTTATCTTAAAAGCAAATACATCGTTTGAAACAATATTCCAGTAATTAGATTCAGTGATTTGAAAACGTGAAAAACGGTATAAGGTTCCCATAAATCCAAGACTATTAGCCCCTTCAATAGAAATAGTCAAATAATTCCCGGTTAAGGGGGTAAAAGGATTATTACGAGTATCACCAATTGCTGTTAAAGAAGCAATAAAACCAAGATTTTTAAAACTATTCTGTGTATAATTATCTATTTGATAATATGGAGTAATAAACTCACTGATAGCGATAATATTTCTAGTATTAGCAGCAGTATCTGGATCATCTGATATGTCAATTCCATGCTCAAACAGATCTCCGCTTACCTCTGCTATGTTTACGATATTTTGCCATTCTGTGCTAAAATCAAGAATAAGAGAATTAAAAAGAGTGTATGTAGGTAATGTAATCGGAAAGGTCAATCTAACAGGAAGAGAAGAAACTTCCAAAGGAATTGTTTGAAAAGGAAGACCACTCTGAATCCTACGGTTTGAATACGAACCTTGAGCAGCCCCACCTACTCGCCATGTCCACATTGAAAATAAAAGCGGCTGGCTAAACTGAACTCCTCCAATAAATTCTCTTGAAATAGATGTAAATTTTAGAGGAGAGCCACTAATTCCAAAATCTTGCCAAACCACTCTTATAAAGGGGGTGAATGACTGTGCCGAACCGCCGAAATTATGATGAAGATAGGATGCTTCTACTCCGAAATTTGTAAAATTATCATACGTAGTATGGTTGATAAAAGGAGCTAAACCTATCTCCTGTACTTTTCTATATTGAAGAAAGACATTCATATTCAATGTGTTATAATCATTACCCTGTTTAATGCTTTGGGTATCGATAACAACCAAATCAAAAGTACCTAAATTGTATAAATTAACTTGGGAATGAGATACAGCTGAACGGTTGTACCAGTCGCCTTCTTTAAAATCAAGCATAACTCTCACTAAATCGGAACTTACAGCAGGTTGATCCCGATAATCATGCTTTAATGAAATTACACCTATTTTACAGCGTTTTCCAATTTCAAAAGGAATTGTAATGCTGTCTGTAGAAGTAGTAGGAAAAGATGCGACTTCCGGCTGAAGGTAATGAGCGTAATAATAACCTTTATTTTGTAAAAAAAGTGTTATTTTATCAGCATTTAGTTTTATAGCACCTTCATTAAATTGAGAACCGATATCATTATGGAGAAGTGGGTCCAGTTCTTTTTTAAGGTCATCCGGCAATACACCGAGACCTGTATATGCAATTGTGTTAACAATATAGGCTTTGTTTTCAGTAATACGAAATGTTAACACATTGATACGCTTGTTTGTATCAAATGTAAAGGTATAAGATACGGTAACATTATGGAAACCATTTTGATTATATAGATTTTCAAGTGTAGAAACATCATTCTCGGCTGATGTTTCGTCAAAAAAACGGTATTCATCTTGATAATTGCGCAGAGCAGTGGCAAGTCCGTCTCGGAGCGGTGGTGGTGTATATGGATTTATAGAGAGTTGGCGATAGTAAAATCCAAATATTTTATGTGCATAACTTAAATCAGTAGGACGAAGCGAAATAGCATCAGACAATATCGAACTTGAAAAATAAGCATTACCCTCGAAGAGTATATCGTTAAGCTCGCCTTCCTGTGGCAATGAAGATGAAGCCATATTCACAGGTATCGGCGCAGTTTGCGTTTGATTTGAATCGGGTCTTAGAAATAAAGATTCCAATGCTCGCAATTCGGAATGAGCAAACCATAGCAGGAAGAAGCAATAAAAAAAACGCATAACAAATTTTACCATGGTAAACGATGAGAAAAGCCCAAACTTACTGTAGGTTCGGGCTTTAATATTCTATTAACTAAGCAATTGTAATGTATATGCTTAATACATACTATCCTGATCTTCATCGTCGGAAAAGTAAAGATCGTCAGTAGCGTTTTCGTATTCGGGCCATAAGTCTTCCATTCCTTCATACAACTCATCATTGTCTTCAAGTTCTGCTAAGTTGTCCACAACTTGTTGTGGTGCGCCGGTACGATTTGCATAGTCAATCAACTCTTCTTTTGTTGCAGGCCATGGGGCATCTTCGAGAGAGTAAGCTAATTCAGGTGTCCAAAACATAGTAATCCTCTTTGATAAATTAAAACAAAAATTATAACAGTTAACAGATTGAGGAGCAAATCTTATAGATGTAATTCTATGTAGTTTAGATTTACTTCTTAGAAATATTTTAGGATGGTGATAAATTTCGCGCAAAAATACAATCTAAAAGCACATAAACCAAGTTCTAAACGAGATTAATAAAATTTTGTACAAATAATTTGACATATTCAGCAACCACAACAACGATGAAAACGAGAATTAAGTGCGGATATTTTACTAAATTTGCACATTGTAGCAAATTTATTTATAAAAAGACGTTGAATGAAAAATGATTATGAACCGGTTATCGGTTTAGAAGTGCATATCCAACTCAAAACTAACACCAAAGCATTTTGTAGTTGTACTACCGAATTTGGAACTTCGCCGAATATGAATACATGTCCTGTATGCTTAGGGCACCCCGGAGCGTTGCCCACATTGAATAAAAATGTGGTTGAATTTGCCATAAAAATGGGACTTGCAACAGGATGCAAAATACGTCCATATTCGATTTTTTCTCGCAAAAACTATTTCTACCCTGATTTACCAAAGGGTTATCAAATATCTCAATATGAAGATCCGATTTGTTTCGAGGGCGTAATTGAAGTTGACCTTCCTGAAGGAAAAAAGCATATTGGAATCACACGGATTCACATGGAGGAAGATGCAGGAAAATCAATTCATGATGTTGACATTGATACGTTGGTCGATTTGAATAGAAGCGGTGTCCCCCTTTTGGAAATAGTGAGCGAGCCGGATATCCGCTCTGCACAAGAAGCATATCAGTATTTAATGCAAATACGCCAAATTGTTATGTACCTTGGGGTTTGTGACGGAAATTTGGAAGAAGGGTCTCTGCGCTGCGATGCAAATATCTCAGTACGAAAAAAAGGTGCTGAAAAATTTGGAACAAGAACGGAAGTTAAGAATCTCAACAGTTTTCGGAATGTTGAACGGGCAATCGGCTACGAGATTGAACGTCAAGTAGCACTTTTGGAATCAGGCGGGACAGTGATTCAGCAAACAATGCTGTGGGATGCATCCGTTCACGAAACCAAACCGATGAGAACGAAAGAGAAAGCTCATGATTACAGGTATTTTCCAGAACCGGATTTGGTGGGTGTTTCTGTTTCAAAAGAATGGATAAGCAGAGTACATCAAACATTGCCCGAGTTGCCACTTGCACGCAAGCAGAGATTTATCAATGAGTTGGGTCTGCCGAAATACGATGCGGGTATTTTGGTTGACGAGCAGAGTTTGGGAGATTATTTTGAACTTGCAGTATCACATTTGTCTGTAAAGAATAATGAAAGTTACAAATTAGTAAGTAACTGGGTGATGACGGAGGTGTTACGAATTTTATCAGAACGAAAAATAACTGCTGCCGAATTTGAATTACCTGCTAACTTTATTGCGGAGATAGTCGATTTGCTTGCGTCTGAGAGTATAAGCAGTAAAATAGCAAAGGAAATATTCCCGGAAGTATTGGCAAATAAAGTATCTCCAAAGGAAATTGTAGGTAAACGGGGGTTAGCGCAAATTTCTGATAGTAATATGATCGAAACCCTTGTAAAAAGTATTCTTGACCAAAACTCAGAGAATGTTGACAAATACCGGGCAGGAAAAACCAATCTCTTTGGTTTTTTTGTAAGTCAGGTATTGAAACAAACGGAAGGGAAAGCAAATCCTAAAATAGTAACTGAAGTATTAAAACGCGAATTACAAAATTAATAAAGTGTAATTTTTCTTTCCTTGTTCAAAGTTTAGTAGTAAATTTAGGATTGTTTGAAAAAATGTGTGGTAAATTGCATAAGAATTTAGGCTGCATCAGCAAGTGGGAAGCGGATTGCGGCTTACATATTCCTATTTGTATTATATTATTAGCCGGAGGAGTCTATGCCGCTACCAAAAACAGAGTATATATGGATGAACGGAAAATTTGTCAAATGGGACAATGCTAAAATTCATGTTCTTTCACATGTAATTCATTATGGTTCAAGTTGGTTAGAGGGGATGAGAGCTTACGATACGAAAAGAGGCACAGCAGTTTTCCGATTGAAGGAGCATATTCACCGGCTTCAATTATCTGTAAAGATTTATCATGGAGAAATGCCGTTTTCTGAAGAAGAACTTTGCAAAGCTACATTAGATCTTGTGAAAAAGAATAAATTGCAAGCGTGCTATATACGACCTATTGTATATAGGGGATATGGAGAGCTGGGGGTTTACCCGCTTACTTGTCCAATGGAAGCTGCCATCGGTACATGGCAATGGGGTAAATATTTGGGTAAAGAAGCATTAGAACAAGGTGTTGATGTATGTGTGTCCTCATGGAACCGTTTACCGAACAATTCAATGCCTGCTGCTTCTAAAGCTGGGGGCAATTATTTGAATTCACAGTTAGTTCGGATTGAGGCACTTCATCACGGCTATGCTGAAGGAATTGGACTTGACACACAAGGGAATGTAAGCGAAGGTAGCGGTGAGAATATCTTTTTTGTACAAGAAGGAAAAATTTATACACCTCCGATGAGTGCTTCTATTCTTCAGGGAATAACACGGGCAAGCGTAGTACAAATAGCTAAAGATATGGGTATTCCCGTAGTTGAAACCACTATTCCACGCTCAATGCTTTATACTGCTGACGAAATGTTTTTTAGCGGAACAGCTGTAGAGGTAACACCTGTGCGATCAGTTGATAATATTAAAGTAAATGATGGAAAAGTAGGGGAAATAACAAGGCTAATTCAGCAAAACTTCTTTGATGTAGTTGAAAACGGCAATGACCCTCATGGATGGCTTACATTCATAGAGGAATCAAAACCGACAAAAACAAAAAAGAAAAGCTAATAATCAATAAAAACAATACATTAAAAATAATCATCGGGTTGGGAATATGCCTGTAAAGACAAAAGCAACAGCAACATCAAAGCAGAAAAAACAAGTCTCGAATAAAGCTAACGCCAAAATTACTTCTCAAGAATTATCTTCTGTACTAGAAGAATCAGTGGAAGTAGATGGTGCGCAGCCATACAGCAAATTCGATACGACAGGATTCAATAAGGATACGATAATACGATGGTACACATTGATGCACTTAGGGCGCAGGTTAGATGAAAAGGCAGCACTGTATTTGAAAATGGCTAAAGGATGGTCGTACCATGCGCCATGTGCAGGGCATGACGGTATTCAACTTGCAATGGGGCAGATTTTTCGTTCCGGAAAAGACTTTCTGTTCCCATATTACCGAGATTTAATGACCTGCCTGTCAGCCGGGCTGACGGTAGAAGAAATTATTTTGAACGGACTTAGCAAAGATGCAGATGTAGCAGGTGGCGGACGACACATGAGTAATCACTTTGCTAAACCTTCGGTAAGGATTCAGAACGGTTCTTCATGCACAGGTAATCATTGTCAGCACGCAGCAGGAACTGCAAGAGCAATTAAGAAATATAAGGGAGATGAACTTGCAATTTATTCCGGTGGTGAATCCGCTTGCTCCGAAGGGTATTTTTATGAAGCTGTCAACGGTGCTTCGCGTGAAAAATTGCCTGTAATTTTCGTAATTCAGAATAATAAATACGGTATTTCTGTACCTGTAGAAGAGCAAACAGCTAATGTGCAGGTATCTGATAATTTTGTAGGATTCAAGTATCTAAAAATTATCAATTGTGATGGAAGGGACCCATTTGACTCATTTCGAGCAATGGAAGCTGCTCGTGATTATGTTCTTTCGGGTGCTGGTCCTGCTATGGTTCATGCCGATTGTGATCGGCTTGGCTCACATTCAAATTCTGACAATCAGGAACTCTATCGTCCTAAAGAAGTTATAGAAGAAATAAAAAAACGTGACCCTTTGGTGCGTTTTAGAGAGGTATTGCTGAAAAATAAAATACTGAATGAAAAACAAATTCAAGGACTTGAAGCTGAAAATCAGAAGAAAATTTTTGCTGCTGCCGACATTGCCGAGCCATCACCTGATCCATCACCTGAATCATATAAATTATTCTTATTGCCAGAGCCTGTAATAGGGTATGAAGATACTTCAGAATTGAAATATGTGAATAACGCGAATGAGCCCCAACTTACATTCCGCGAAGGGATTAACTTAGCATTGAAGCAAGAATTCAAAAGAAACCCGAATACATTTCTGTGGGGGCAGGATGTTGCATCCGTAAACAAGCAAGGGATTTTTAATGTTCCTAAAGGTCTTTTGGATGAATTCGGGAATGATCGGGTATTTAATGCTCCGATAGCTGAGGATTTCATCGTTGGAACAGCAAACGGTTTTTCACGGTATAGAGACGATATACGAGTAGTAATCGAAGGAGCGGAATTTGCTGATTACTTTTGGCCTGCAATGGAACAGTTTATAGAATGTTCACATGATTTTTGGAGAACAAAAGGTCAGTTTTCTCCAAATATTGTAGTTCGACTTGCAAGTGGTGGGTATATTCAAGGAGGATTGTACCATTCACAGAATTTGGATGCAATTTTTGCACATACACCCGGGATTAGAGTAGTGTGCCCGGCTTTTGCAGATGATGCAATCGGTTTAATGCGAAATGCCATCCGTTCACGTGGTGTTACAATGTATTTAGAACCAAAGTTCCTTTATAATTATCGTCCAACTTCAGCATCAGAACCGGGGGAAGATTTCATCATACCGTTTGGTAAAGCAAAAATCCGTCGTGCAGGTACAGATATAAGTGTAATAAGCTATGGGAATGCTATTCACATTTCACTCAGAGCCGCAGAAGAATTGGCAAAAGAAGGAATATCATGCGAGGTAATTGACTTACGTTCACTTGCACCCTGGGATAGAAAAACAGTATTTGAATCCATTAAAAAAACAAGTAGGGCTTTAGTAGCTCATGAGCATTATTTAACGGGAGGATTAGGCGGGGAAATTGCAGCCTCGATCAGCAATGAACTCTTTCGATATTTAGATGCTCCCGTTGCCAGAGTTGCCTCGAAAGATACACCTGTCGGATTTGCTAAATCCTTAGAGAGTGCAATCTTATTGAACCAAAACGATGTAGTAAGTGCTATAAGGAAAACGATTGAATATTAACAATCAAAATTAGGTGAAGTGTGGAAATAGACAGTGTGGAAATAATCTGACAGTGTGGAAAACGTGGCACTTCAAGATTAACTGATTTTCATTAGATTATACAAGCATTCAAAATGTTTGTAAAAGTTTTTCATTGGTATTTTCACAGAGTAATACTATATTTGTGGGATTCTGCGGAATATGTAGAGCACATGCGCCCGTAGCTCAACCGGATAGAGCGTTGGATTCCGGTTCCAAAGGTTGGGGGTTCGACTCCCTTCGGGCGCGCATCCTATTGTTTTTGCACAATTCTATCAAGTGTAACATTATTTTTGACTTCAAGAGATAAATTGAGTTATAGTATTGTGAAAGATAATTACTAAAGCTGTATCATTAAATAAATATAAACAAACCAGATGGCTAATCAAGAAGAAATGATTGAGAACAACAATGAAGTTGGGGTTGCGGAAGAACTTAATTATGACGGAAGCAATACCACATCGTCATTACAAAGAAATATCAAACTTATATTAATTGGTTTAGGCGTGGTTGTAGTGGCAATTACAGCTATAATATTTTATAATAAGTCGAAAGAAACCAAGGAACAAGAAGCATCAGTGGCATTATCGAGAGTGATGGTGTTTATAGAAAGTGGGGACAATGACAAAGCGTTCAATGGTGATCCGCAGAAGTTAGTGAGGGGAACGCCTATTGTAGGATTGAAGACAATTGTTGACGAATATGGAGGTACCCGAAACGGCGAAGTTGCAGCAGTATATGCAGGAAATGCTTTATTGGCAAAGAAAAAATATGCTGAGGCAGAAGAATATTTTTCAAAGGGTTTAGGAAGTGAGTCCAAAGAAGTGACTGTAGCGTCAAACGCCGGATTAGCAGTCTGTAAAGAATCAAAAAATGAGTATAGCGGAGCAGCAGAGCAATATGAAAAGGCTGCATCAATGAGCAATCAGCCGTCAGTTATAGGGAAATATAAGTTGTATGCAGCAATGAACTACGAAAAGGCAAACAACAAAGAAAAATCAGAAAAGTTATATAGAGAAATAATTCAAGGTGAATCTGCTGAGTTTGTAGCTGAGGCAAAAAGCGGACTCACTCGACTTGGCATGATAATTGAGTGACTGCCCCTGTTAATCCTTTTTGACAAAGACAAAATTAAACAAAAAACATAAAGTTAAATTATTACAATTTTATTCATCCAAACGGAGGTATTATGCAACGTTGGTTTCGTTTAAGCACTCTATTGATTGCGTTAGCCCTGGCAGTGACAGTGGGTTACGCTGGGCCTCGTGTGCAGGTAGCGGGACGTATTGCTCCAAATGAGGTGCGAATATTTCTACAAGACAGTACGTACCAAATTAATGGTACATACACTGTCGCCGGTACATTGATTATTGAGCCGGGTACAGAGGTTATCTTTTTTGATAACGGTAGATTGATTGACTCGGTTGGTGGGCGGATTATAGCTGATAGTAGAATGAGTGCTGCCTATAACGGCACAACTCCAAGTTCGATTGGTTTACTGGAATACAGTGACCCGCGTTATTTTCTTACTTCGTCTGTAGTACAGGAAACAAACTACAACGAAAAAACAATTGACGGATTATTGGCATATCCGGGTAATTTTACTAACCCGAGCGGTTATGGAAAATATAATTACATATTCAATGTTCTTTTGGATACGGTAACAAAACGTATCGAAAATCTTACAAGCGGTTCTGTGCTTCCTGGACAAGGAAGTAACAAAGTGGTTATCTCTCCAATGAGAGCAATTATGTACACTGCTTCAAGATTATGGTCAACAGATGATATTATTCGTTTCCAACCATGGAGACGTCTTTTTGGAGTTACTCCGAATATCCCTGTAAATGCTGCAACAAGAAGAATAGTATTTAGAGGTCAACCTATCAATGATTATTCTCGTGAATGGGGGCATATAGTTGTGCTTCCTGGTGCTCGTGCAGCATTTTTCAGAGATGTTGATTTTAAGGATTTTCGCAAGGACACAACCGTAGCATCAACAAGACCGATGTATGACACGGCAATTGTTGAGGCTTCACTTAAATCTGCATATAAAGTGTTAAACGATGACATGCAGAAACTTACGAACGGCGCAGGCGGAGCACTTACATCATTTTCAGAAAGAACATGGTTGATAGGCTGTAATTTTGTAAATAACCTTGCAAGATTTAGAGGCGGTGCTTTGCAAATGCTTCAAGCACCTGCTGGTTTAGGTGTGTATCCTGATACCGCAGGTATGGGAATAACAAATTATTCATTTGTCGATAAAAATCCTTCCATGACCGAAAGCGATGGAAGTACGATAGCACAGAGAGTTGTACAGTTAAGTGAATTGGATAATATTAATGTTCCCGAGCCTGCAATTTCAAACTCAGATGCAGCTCGTCAAAAAGTGGATGACGCACGCCATGCTATTTATTTAGGAAGAGTGCGTCAATTAACCTTTGATAACAACAGAGTTCTTTTGTCTGATGTTGATACTGTTAGAATTAATGGTAACAGAGTGGTTTCAGACACAGACAGACCTGCAGCTTTGCAGTCTCAGTCATGGAAAAATGAAGCATTCGGCGGAGCATTGGTTATATCAGGTAGAGAACTTGATGAAAATAGAAAAATTGAAATTGGATTGGGTGTAAATGACAGTATCAGAACTGCTGCAGGTCCTTTTGGATTTGTAAGTTTCGGTTCAAAAGACTTTGTTACATTCATTAACAATCATGTTACAAACCGCCAATTCTCTCCAAATTCAAGAGGAGCGAAAGGTGGAGCGTTGTATATTGGTAAATATACATCCATGATTATTAACGGTTCGTTTACGAATAATTATGCTGAAACTCCGTACCAAGCAAACAGCAATAGTGATCAATATGCTTTAGGTGGTGCGATATTCCACGAAAACACATTAGGTCGTTTGCAACTTAGAGGTCATCCAAGCCTTGGAACGGAATTCGTAAATAATAGAGCAGGGTCGGGTGGTGCAGTATATGTTGATGGAAATACAGACCCTCGTCCTTCTCCGATTATTGGTGGTTCTGATATTCCAAATCCAAGATTAAGAGATTATGGAAGAAGAATCAACTTCGAAAACAATACGGCAATCGCACATGGCGGAGCAGTATTTACAAAAAGAAATATGACTTCTTATGGTGCGGGTGGATTTATAAATGATCTTCCTTTGGCGCAATCGTATGGGACAGGATTCAGTATTCGTTTTGCGAATAACACATCAGGTCTTTCTGGAGGTGCTATTGCAATACATTTACCAAGTATTGAACCTCCGGTTCCAATCGAACAACGCTACATTAGATTGGTAAGAACTCAATTCTTGAATAATACAACAGGTCGCTTTGCTTCTTCAACCGGTCTTGAAATGTTGAAACAAGTAAGAGGTGGTGGTGCGGTTTATTCAATGAATGGTGATTTGAATGTTGTAAAAGGTGTTGAATTTAATAATAACAGTGCTTTCAATAGTAATGGTGGTGCGATTGCGATGATACATCCACGCACTTCTTCAAAAAGATTCTTCATTACTGATGCTGACCAGTTAACAATTCAGCCTAATGGAACAGCAACAGCTTATATTTCTAATGACAGCCTTTATGACAATAGAAAAATTGCTGCGGTTGCTGCTGATGTAAGAAGCTTAACAAGATTTTACAATAATATTGCAGAACCAAACCCTGATTCAAGATTATTAGGTAGCGGAGCAACACAAATGGGTGCAAATATTATTGATATAAAAAGATTCCACCCTGGATTTATCCGTGATGTTTTAGGAAACGGATTACGTGAAAATGGTATCGGTATGGGTGGTGCGATCTATATATTGGATAGTGTTACACTCAATCGAAGATACAGAACAGACTCAGTATTTTTAAACCGTGTTCGTATTCAAAACAATACAGCATATACCGGATCAGCGGTTTATTCAGATAACTATGATTTGAAACTTGTTTTAACAAGATGTTTGGTTACTTCTAACAGAGCTACATCTCCTGTAGGTAGAACTCAAGATGTGATAAGTGGACCATTTATCAACCCTGATAATCAAGCTTCAAGTGATTTAGCCGGCGCAACTTTCTATGGTGATATTATCGGTCCTATTCCATGGACATCATTTAATATAGCTGCAAACTCAATATATGATAATGATGCAAGATTTATTATCCGTTTGCCTGATGCACCAAATTCAAAAAGTGTGCTTTCAGGGGGTGCAGGTATTGGTTTTGGTGGTGTTGATACTTTGAGAGGAAACTATTGGGGTGCTACTCAGGCAAATGTCAATACAGTAATTAAAACTTCACAACCCGGATTTGTAAATGGCGGTATTCAAGAAACCTTCTTTATACAGGGTAACGGCAATACTCACATGAGATTCCTAAGAACAGGAAGAACTGACGATACACAACAAGGACCATTTGAACAAAATGGCTTCCCCGGATATACCTACACTCCGATACAAATTGGAAAAATTCCGGATACACTTTTGATGGCTGGTCGTATTTATGATTTCTTTGATAAAGGTACGGATATGAAAACTGCTGATTATTCAGCAAGAAGAATGTCCCCAATTGAAGATTTCTCTGTCGGTATTCCACCGAAACTACAGCGTTATTCAAATTCTACAAAAGCATCATTTAACAAATATGTACGTAGATTGACAAAAGATCCTTTTGCAACTGACTCTCTTAACTATGCTACAAATAGAGAAAATGTTTTGTGGAGACAATTAAGAAGATTGCAAACTGAATTTGCTCCTGACTATAGAACAAATGAACAAAGTCATCCGATTGGATATCCTCTATTCTTGGAAGCAAGAGCAAGATACCAAGGTGAAGACATTAATTCGAATAATGATGACCCTACAACATTAAATGGTTCTGTATTTTTTGTAATAAATGATTCAACGGGAGATTACATCCGTATAAACATGAATCAATTTACAGATGTTCAGACATTAAATAATGATGGTGTTTATCCAAAGGAAATTCTTCGCGGAAGAGTAGATTTTGTTCCTGATTCATCAGAAAGAACAGGCACAAGTGCTCGTGTTCGTAGAACTTATGAGGGTCTTTATAATTTTGGCGGCACGGAAACATTATTGCCAAGATTAGCTGATACAGCTTATAATGAGGACATTTCAGCATTAGGTGGAAGAAAATACGATGTATTTATGTCTTCAGCCTTAAACAAAAGAGGTATTCTTTATAACAATGGTCAAAGAGTTATTTATTCAAATAGACCAAGTATGCCTGCATCGTTAGCAAGCGGTTCAGATACAATTGTAACATATTTTGCTGGTGAACGCTGGAATACATTACCTGTTCGTCCGGGTGATTTTGTAAGAGTTATCTCAAGAACAGTTTTATGGAGAGATGGCGTAGATACTGCTATCGATAAAGGTTTAGGATTTAGAATTACAACTTCTACTCCTCCACCTGTATTTACTGGCAATAAGATAACAACAGAAAATCCAAAAGTTAGTGCTATATATTTTAGCAGTTATAAAAACAAAATCTTTGTAGAAGAAGATGAAAGCTATAGCAGAGTTCCGGATCCTAACAAAAAAGGACGTGATTCGATTTTTGTAATATCAGCTATTGATTCAAATTTAATGTATGACCCACGTTGGGCATTGGATATTGATGCTAATGGTGCTATTAAACCGAATGATACAACACTCAAAAGATATAATCAGCTTGAAATTTCATGGTTCCCGCTTTATGTAGGACCTTACGGTGATACAGTTAGAGATGTATTCCCAAATAAATTGACTGCATTACGCAGATGGATTACAGCTGATACTATTTGGCCGACAAAAAACCCAAAAACAATTACGCCTCGCACACCAAATCCATCGTATTATGGTGCTACAGGTTGGGTAGAGCTTAAAGGAAAACCATCGAATCCGTATGTAGTTCCAGGTGGTGAATGGATGGAAGTTGTTGTCAAAAACTATGCTTCAAGTGCAAGAATTGTAGATGCACTCAAAAACATTTATTTACATTCAAGAGCTGATTCATCAGGGAATCCAACAGACAGTGCATTTATAGTTGATACTTTATCCAAATTTATTTATTTGTATCCTTCTTATTTCCACGCTCAGAAATATGATTCTGATCCTATTGTAAGTCCTCCAATTGGAAATGCGCGTTATTTGAACCAAGATACATTGAATTTCGGTTCATCTGATTCTTCAGTATATCGTTTTATGATTTTTGTAATGGATAGCTTGCCTGTTTTTGCTAACACAACAAGACCAAGTGCAGCTTGCGGTTTGGGTACACAACAACTTTTAGTTGCGAATGTAACTGATAAACTGCGTTTCTATGCAGACTTCAATACAGATGACGAAAAAGAAGATTCAGTAGCTGCAAATAGAGAAAACTGGGATTTCAAATATGGTAAAACTTCGTATGCGTTCCTTTCAAAATCAATAAGAACGACTCCGGGTGATACTTCAATAGATGAGATATATCAAGTTAGACCTAATTGGATGGTTGAGCAATATATGTTTAGAGAAGATGTATTGCTTGGCGACAAGGCAACAATCAATATTGAAAATACAATAGACACGCAATACGCTGCTAATGTTAAGATATTGGTGAATGGATTTAAGGATTCGACTACTGTAAATATTTTCCAAGTGGATAGTATTGTTACTGATGTAACTGTTATCAATAACTATTCAACATCTAAGGTTGTGAAAAGAGATACGGTAATTGATATTAGACAAAGAATGACCGACAATGGTCCTCTAATTCCTATAGTATTGGATACTGCAGTTTACTTGGTTGATCATGTATTGTCATTCTCTGATAAATTCGGTTCTGACTTTACTGAACGTGGTGTTGCAAATATCCGTATTCCTCGAGCTGAGGCTTTGAATTTATTAAAACCTCTCAGCCCTGCAGATCAAGCAAATGGTGGACTTAATACGGACACATTGATCACTTTGGTTGTAAATGACGGTCACGGTGGACTTAGCTATTTAACCAAACGTGTTTTTGTAAACGTATCACCTACTATCTTAAACACAAGTTTGGATAAAGCTAAAGAAGGCTTAGACTATAACACGGATCTTCTTAACAGACCTAGAAAAATCGAATATTTCGACCCTAACTTTGGTCAAGCTCAGAAATTCAAATTGTTGTACCCAACAGACGCAGATACAATGATTGCAAAAGATCCTTGTTTCAGAGAAGCAGGTTTCTGGGATGTTAGAGGTATCAAGAAAACTCCAAAATGGTTAAAAATCAATCCGGTTAGCGGTCTTTTATCAGGTACACCTGGTATTAAGGATGCTCCACGTTCTATAACATTGGGCAACCCTGATACAGTGACTGTAGTGATTACTGATGCAGGTGGTTTAAATGATGTTAAAACATTTATATTGGAAGTTGATTCTTCGAATCATGATCCTAAATTGTTGACAGCACCAATAGTACGTTGCATTGGTGATGGTGATACATATTTGGACACTCTCTTTGCACAAGATTTAGATTTGTTAAGAGAAAAACCATGGTGGGATACTTCAGCTACATTTGATCCGATTATAGAAGAAATCAGAATATCAATTGTTTCCCCAACAGGAACTAATCTGACTATTGAACCTGCTGCTATCAGAGGTACTAAAGTTGACACTACTCAAAAAGTAATTATCAAATCAAATGGTCCTTTTACATTCCCTGCAAACGCAGTGGTTGATGGAAAGATTACAATAAGAGTGCAAATTACAGATGGTGAAGTAACTAAGTTTTTAGAATATAAACTTAATATATCTGATCCAACAGACTTCTTGGTTCCGGTTACTGTTTCTAACAACAAAGATTTGGGTGCATTCCAAGTACTTTACTTCGGCTCGGCAAAAAATGCAACTACTGGTGAAAAAGCAGACGAGTTAGGAAGATTAGATTCAAATTATTGTGAATTCGAGCTTCCTCCAATTCCACCAAGAGATGTATTTGATGCACGTTGGACAATTGCATTGAGAAATGGTATTATAAGGAATATATTCCCGACTTCAGTACCTAAAGATGCTAATTCTTCAACATACAAAGCAAGATTCCAAGCAGGTGACATTACAGGTAGTCTTTCACATGCCTTCCCTGTAACAATTTCTTGGAATAGAGATGATGTTCCTGATAAAACTAATACCACTAAGAACCCAAGCGGTGCTACATGGTGGATAAGAGATAATATTTCAAACGGTAATTTCTTTGGTTACAATATGAGAACCGGACAAGGTGCTCATGCATCAACTATTGTTGATTATGACCAAAGTGGAAGTATCTCTACTATTAGAGTTAATAAAGATGATATTGATGGCTTTATCATTATATATGACTTTATCAGTGCAGTTAATGAGCCTGAAACAGGTATGCCTACTTCTTTTGAATTAGGTGAAAGCAATCCTAATCCGTCTTCAGGTCAATCAAACATGATAATGAGCATACCAACAGCTTCAAATGTAAAGGTTGAAGTGTATGACGCTATGGGTAATAAAGTAAAAACTCTTGTTGATGGTTTCTTAAGTGCAGGTAAAACTGAAATTAAATGGGACGCAAAGAATGATGCAGGAGTTAATATGGTTTCAGGTGTCTATTTTGTAAAAATGACATCAGGAGCATTTAGCACAGCACAAAGAATGATGCTTGTTAGATAAATTATTGAATGGATTTGGCTCTCTTTGCAATAAAGAGAGCCAAACGCCATCACAATTAACAACGTGAAAAAATTATTTAGAAAAAAAATATTTGGAGTCTTTATGAATCGTAGACGTATATTTTTAGCGTTGATAGCAGCATTATCTTTTACGCTACTGCTATCAACCCAAGTTAAGGCACAAAGAATTTATGATGAATTCGATGCGCCGGTTATAAACGAAGGGAAACTGTACAAAGATTACAGTATAAGCCCTTTGTCTTTCGCAAGCAGATACAATGGTCCAATGTTAGTAAGCAATGTTGTTTACAATGAATTAACTGAAAATGGTCCGGACAGAGTTAAAATGATTCCGCCTGCTAAAGGATCTCCAGCTGCAGATGCAGGATATTTGCAAGCTCAACTTCCATTTACCATTCAGTATAATGGAACTACTTATCCTGCTGGAACAGGATACTTATGGATATCGGTAAATGGTTTTGTAATAGTAAATACTAGTCCAGTAGCTCCGGGATATGTTGGTAATTCTAGTTCTGATTTATTTGCAAATGTTCTGCCTTCAAACATAATAGCCCCTTATTGGGGAAATCATCTTTACCAAACTGATGTAGTAGGAAAAGAATCCGATATATCATGGCAAGTTTTTGGTGCTGCTCCTAAAAGAAAAATCGTTATACAGTGGAAAAATCTAAGTGTAAATATTAAAGGAAATGCAGCAACCGATAATGCAGCATTAGCTAATTTTCAAGTTATTCTGTGGGAAAGACAAATACCGACAAATGCCGGTCAGCCACAATTAAACACTCAAAATGACATTGATTTCTCCTATGGTCCTTTTGGTGGTAATGGTCCTGTTGATCCAACATATTACAATGGTGCATCAGTTGGTCTAAAAGGTGCGAATGGAGAATATTTAAATGGTCTCTCATATATCAATCCAAACCTTGCTACTACTTCAACTGCATTAACTTCGGGATGGGTTCCATCAGGTACTGTTTCCAGTATTATTCGTTTTGAAGCTTATCAAAAATCGTTAGCAATTAATCCTATTTGGTTTGAATCAAGATTTATACCTCAGGTTAATGGTTTTAGAACTGATAGAGATGACGGGTTTTACAGAGTTGATTTAAGTTCATTAAATTTTGACTTTAATTTCCAAGGAATTAAACAGCCAAGTATTTGGATTAATGTTAATGGATTTGCTACATTCCAAAATCCTGATGTCTTTTCATCAATTGCAAATGATCAAGCCAATGGATTGTTCCTTTACAGCTCTTCGTATCCAAACAATGTAATTGCTCCTTTCTGGGGTGATCACTATTTAAGAGTGCCGGGTGAGCAAGCCACTCCATCTTCAAACGGTCAGTACTTAGGATCGGAAATATCTTACTTGGTTCTTGGTTCATATCCAAACAGAAGATTGATTGTTCAGTGGAAAAACTTGAATATAATGGATGAAACACTGCCTTCAAGTGTAGGTAATTTCCAAGCAATCCTTTATGAAGGTGTTGATGATAGATTCCCTAATAACTTTGCAGGCGGAGTTGAATTTGCTTACGGTGATGTTGGTGGAAATACATTTACTCCTCTGACAACTGTTTCATACAAAAATGCTTCAGTTGGTTTAAAAGGCTCTGCAAGCGGGTTGTTCCTTATCAAAAGCGATTTTATCAACGGACTTACCTATGATAATATTCAAACAGCTTTCACAAGTGAGCAGCTAACTCAAAACTGGAGACCATCAAGCGGAACTAATAATGGCGAAGGCAGAAGAATATTCTTCAGAGCTATTCCACGTTCAGCCAGTCCTGGTTGGGGTGACGGAGATGCAGATTTAAGTCAAATTCGTGTACGTAAACACGCTGCGATGATTCAAAACAGATTTGTAACAGTGAATGATTCAAGATTAATCATGAGATGGTTGATTCAAGATAAATCATTACCTGACAGCTTAAGAAAAGATACATTACGCTTAGGTAATAATTATCATGCTGATGTTAATCATAACGGTCGTTACTATTATTCATCAAGAACTCTTGATAATCTGAGAGATACAATTCTATGGAGAAGAGCAATTGATGTTGATACTTTCGGTGTAAGAAAAAGAAGAGATTCTGTAGAAAGTTTAGCAGGTCTTCCACCGGATGCAGGTCCATTACGTTTGATTTATTATGAAGCAAATGCTAAGGATGCAAGTGATATTCTTATGTATATTTCAGCAAGAATTCCTTCTTTGCCATGGATATGGGATACATTAGGAATTTTTGGAAAAGCTACTATAGGAACTAAACCTGCGGATAACATCAAGCTAAATACTTACACTACTTTAGCAAATAATATATATAAAATACCGGTCTATCTTAACGGTACTGCTAATGGAATAAGTGCCGAATTTACAGTTGACGGAAAAGTACTGGATGTCGAGACAATTGAAAATCAATCAAATACAATTGTAGCAGATCACAATGACAGTAAAATAGTTATTGCTGCTTCAGGTGAATTTAATGAAATTGATCCAATTGCTTATGTGACAGTAGAAACTCAAAATGGTGTGCTTAATACATCAACTGTTGAATTCAATGAGAGAAGACAAAACGCACAATCTCTAACATTAGAAGAAAAAGATTTAGCAGTTACCGGTGTTATATCTACATTCCCGAATCCATTCTCATCGTCAACAAAATTGGAATTCAACATTCCTACTGATGGATTCTATACTATTGATATAGTTGATGTAGTAGGTAAGGATGTTAAAGCAATCTTTAATGGTAATTCAAAATCAGGTTCGATGTCTTTTGAGTGGAACGGTTATGATAACAATGGGCAATCACTTAACAACGGTGTTTATTTTGTTCGTTTGAAAGGTAATAATCAAATCTATACGCAAAAGATATCAATTGTAAAATAATTTTACAATGAGTCATAGCAAAACAATATTCTCATATCTGCTACCGCTGGTGATTTTAATCCTCAGCGGTATGCAGAAAGGGAAAGCTCAGGATACCTTAAAAGTAGAAATTATACCATCTACATCAATAATAGATGTCTGTAATTCGGAAAAAAGGATTGAAATATACGTTCAGACAAATGAAATATATGCAAAAGACAGTCTTATTGGTTACGACTTTTATCTTGAGTTTGATAAAGATAAAATAATAATAGAACAGCCAATTAAACCGAATACACTAACTAGTAAAATTGAAGCTGCAGGAGGTTTTAGCTATTTTGGGCTTTTCGAACCGGGTGTTTATCATGCGGTAGCATTCATTCAAAATGGCTCAAGCTTTGTAAAGGGTAGTGAACCTTTGATTGCTTTCAAAGGGAGATACAAAGATTCATGCGAGGGATTTACATCGATAAGAATTAGTGATTTCGAAGCTGAATATCAAAACATTACAACAGTTCGGAACGTTAAATTTGATGAAGAGAAATATATTAAAGGTGAAGTAGCTGATTTAAACGGTAGAGAATTCAAGACTTTATTTATACAAAAAGAATTAGAAATAGGTAAAAATGATTCAATTGATGATATTGATCTCCTACTTCAATTCCAACAAAATGCGCAACTAAAAAATGCAAATATTGTATTTAGAGCAAGTGATTCAAAATTGTTGAATATTGTATCGATAGTTACCCTGCAAAACAGTATAATTATTGATACAATTATTGAGAACGAAGATAGTACTCAAGTTAAAATCAGTTTTAGTCAAAACTTCCAAACATCTTTGCCAGCGTTACGTTTGAAATTAAAATCTTTAAAAGATTCAAATTTCACATCACCTATATCAGCAAGAATAGTACAAACAAATGTTTGTACTTGCATAAAAAAATTGAGCGGTGATATAGCAAACATTAGAAAAATTAAATCTGACTCAATAATGTCAGTAGAAGTAGATCAAGATATAGTAAAATTTGATTTGCAGATTATAGAAAGTGATAACAACATAAAATTGTTTTCATCAGAAATTATTAATGAAGTAGGAATATTCAATATTTTAGGTATTGAATTGGTTAGATTTAAAATAGAGTATCCATCATTCAATGTTAGTTTGCCACAGAACTTAATACAAAATGGTGCTTATATCGTTGAAATAATTACAAATGCAGAAAATAAAAGAAAATACATTAAATTTATTAAATAAATCTTCTTACAATATCAAGGAGAGAGTTATGAAGAAGCAATTTTTACAATTGCAGAACAAATTACTTATAGTAATGTTGTTGTCGGCTTGCTCACTGTTCATTACGAACAGTCAGCTACATGCTTTGCAAAAAGCAGATATTCCAAGATTGTCGCTTTTGGGACAAAACAATGGATATAATAATCAAATTTATTCTGATGGAAGAATTTGGTTAGGTTTTTCAGATGTTAAAGAACGGGAGATTTTAGTTCCTGTCTTTCTTCAAAACTTATGGTGGGATTCTACCATGATTACCGAAGCGAGATTCGGTGGTTATCCTATATATAGTTTCTCATTCGGTTTGTTGTATGATGGTCGTGTTATGCAATCAAATGGTGTCCAATTAACTGACCCTATAGGTGGTGACATAACAGCACTTGCTAAAGATTTCGAATTGGAGATTGATGACAAGGCAGATCCTACCCGTTATAGAGTGTACCTAACCGGTGCTGCAGATGCTGAAACGAAATATGGTAGAAGAATGTTTATCACAGGTCGTTCAAACCGCAGACTTCCTTTAACGGACGAAAATGGTCAGTATCAAGTATTACTTTATGTGAAATTTAAAGTAACATTGTCGAAACAAAAATTGCAAAGCGATCCTGCAAAATACAGTGGTGCTGAAAAATCCCCAATGTATATTACTAATGATTCCCTTCGTTATGGTGAATTTCGTGTAGGTATTGATGATCCGTTTCCATTGGTATCACAAGGTGATGCTAATAACCCTTACGGAAATAAATTTTATCGCTTAGATAAAAACCCAACGATTGGTTTAGCCGGAATTAACTTGACATCAGATGATTATCCCGATTATCCTAGTAAATCAGGTTTAATTTGGGTGAACGTAGGCGAAAACCCTGCTGTCGGTTTTAGGGATGTGATTGGTGGTACCAACAATGAAGTCCGTCAGAATGAAAATATACCTGACGGATCATTATGGGAAATTGTAAGACCAATTGTAGTTGATTCGAGTCAAAACACTGGTAAATATGGAACAAGGGATATTCTAGTTGTTAATTCTACCCCAAGAAGTAGATTAACATATATGACAGCTCAATCAAGTGCATCATGGCTTTGGTTTAGATCTTTGCCTAACGGGTATAATCCTTTTCCATCACTAACCAGAGATGGGAAGGCAGCGTTTTTGGATAATGGTATAAACGGTCCTGTGCCTCCAAACTTGAAGGATGCTAGAAATCAGGTCGCATCTGCTCAACAGATTATGACTATGCGTGTTGTCTGCAGAGATGACAGTTTAAGAAAAGCAGGTGAAGAATATGCTGGTGTTTACACAGGCTATATAACGTTCTCTTCAGGTTCAGCAGTTATTTCTCCTGTACAATTAAAGGTTGTATTTATATATTTCCGTAATCCTCTTGACCCATACAAAGCTCCAAGACAAGGAAGAGATTGGGGTATTCGTCTAACTGTTACTAATTCTAAAGGTACAGGCGGAGAATCAAATGATTTAGTATTTGGAACTGGGTACCGTGCTACTGATGGAATTGACAGTTTATTTGGTGAAGACTTTTATAGAAATCCTCCAACAGGTTTCTATGCACGATGGTTCAATCCAAATGTTCAGGATGCTGGTGGAAACGAAATAGCCCCTTACGGTTTTAGCGAAATTCCTATTGAAAATGAAGGAAGTGTTGCACAACGCTCACATTCACGAGATATACGTGATGATGGTGTTGACTCATCAATTCTATTTTTAGCAAGATTTAATGCCGATGGTGCTCAGAATTATCCGATTATTATAAATTGGGATCCACAAGATTTTCCCGACGGATCACAATTATTCTTAAGAGATACGCTCAATGGCTCAATATTTAGCGTTGATATGAGAAATTCTACTCCAACAGCTACTGGAATGTCATTTACAATCAGAGATGCTAGAATTACATCATTTGTTGTAGAATATACATTGCCTAAGATAGTATCATTCCCTGTTATCAATAAAGGATGGAACTTATTGTCTTTGCCCGTTCTTCCGTCCGATTTGAGAGCTTCGTCTATATACCCAAATTCAGTTGGTGGTCAGCCATATAAATTCTACCAACAATCATATCAAAATGAAGAAATACTTCATGCAGGTGTAGGATACTTCATTAAATATGGTCAATATTTGGATTCAAGAGTTGCAGGTGTTAGAATTAATAGAATTAACGCAACAACGAACCCTGTACGTCTTTCTCCGGGATGGAATACAATTGGTGGATTGAGTGTTCCTCTTCCAGTATCAGCAATTGATTTTGATCCATATAATACTTCGATTCCTAATAAGCCTATCAAAAGTGTTTATGGTTATAAAACAGATAGAGGATACTATGAGACTACAGAAATTCTTCCCGGTCTTGGGTATTGGATATTTGTGTCAGATGACGGTTATTTGAAATTGACTGCTCCATCAGGGGTTAAATATGCTGATGATATTAATTATGAAAAACAATCAATAATTAATTCAAGCACTAAAGTTACAATCAGTGATAAAGCAGATCATTCAAACGACTTGTATTTATCTAATGTAAAAGATGTACGTGCTTTTGAATTACCTCCATTGCCTCCGATGGGTCTATTCGATGCTCGTTTTACAAACAATGCAAATGCTGAAAATTCAACAATTCCTGTTGTAAGATTCCAGGGTGTTGAATATCCTGTATCAATTACAGTACAAGATCCAAAAGCTACATATACTGTAGTTGATATTATAACAGGCAAATCATTAGGTACAATTAATAGTTCAAACTCAACGGTAATTATTAAAGACCAAAATATTGAAGCTGTTAAATTATTAAAATCAGATGTGCAGCTTACAGGCTCATTGATTTCAACTGTACCTAACCCTGCAAATGGTTTGACAACAGTTGAATATGTTGTACCTCAAAATGGATTTGTAACTCTAAAAGTATATAATATGCTCGGTATCGAAGTAGCTACTTTAGTACAAGAGTTCAAAAATGCTGATACTTATTCAGTTCCATTTGAAACAGTTGCATTGCCAAGCGGTCAATATACAATCAGAATGGCAACAGGAGATGTTTCTACAAATACAGTTCTTACGGTTATTCGCTAAGATCAGATTGTCTTGTTGAAACAATAACATGAAGATGGGCAACAGAGATAGTCTCCGTTGCCCATTTTTTATTAAAACAAATAAATTCAAGTATGAAAATCAATAAATCTATTAGAGCCTATTTCATAGTATTTACTGCTTTAATATGTACGCCACTACTATTAAAAGGTCAATTTACGGTTGAACTTAAATTCAATGCTTCGGATACAGTAGGAAAACCCGTTGTAGTAAGACCGTTGATTGTTGGGATTGACGATAGAGCGACAGATTCGATAGATTACAATCTTGGAGAAGTTGATCTACCTCAACACCCACCTAGTGGGTTTCATGCAGGTCTGGTAATATCAGATGGCTTTGGAACAGGAATTAGCTATAAAGATTATAGAAGAATACCACCCACAAAGAAATTTATGATTAAATATCAATTTGATGTAATACCGCAGGAATTAAGAGGATATGACCCATTCTATATTTCATGGGAATATCCACTAGCAAAATATATTGATTCAGCACGTTTTGCTGATGACCTGGGCGGAGTTATTGCATCATTTCCATTTGATGAAAAAAGAAGCGGACCAAGTATAAATACAGCACTTAAAAAATTCTATATATCAGTATGGTATAATATTGAATCTGTTGTTAATAATATCAATAATGAAATTGCTGATATTGATAATGTTTATTATGAGCGGGAAAGCGATTTAATTAATGTAAGGACAATAGCAAACAGCAAAATTACTATATATTCCCCCACCGGCTCAACGATTTGGTCAGGTATTTCAAACGAAAACAATGATAACATTGACGTACAAAATCTTGCATCTGGAGCATACTATCTTATGGTACAAAAACCTACCGGAATGAATGCAAATTACAAAATTATGATAGTCAGATAAACTCGATATTCAAAGTAAAATATGCTTTTAGAATTAGGAATAAACCAATTTTCATATAATGATCTATACAATCCATTTAAATTATGTGAATTGACTTTGGAGTTTGACAGTTTTTACAAAGAAAGATCACCTGAATCATTTGCCTTATTTGAAAAATACCGTTATCAAAAAGAAACAGGATTAAAAAAAACAGAAATATCACAAATTCTAATTGATACATCAAGAGCGGTAGAATCATTTATCATAAAGCTTTTTGGGATAGAAAAAGAAGCCGGTTTGATACAACAGAAATTCCATAGTGAAGAACTCATTATGAGACTCAAAAGAGAGTTTATTAAAAAAGGGATTCTCAAGAAAAAAGACAAACCTGAAATTACGAGTTACGAACGATATGAAGAATTATCATCTAACTATAAGGTCGAACTAGAAAAATTTGCACAATTTGATTGGAAGGATGAGGAACTGGGCTTTGCAAGGTTAGTTACAAACTATATAGATGAGATTAAAATAAACGAAAGAGCAGAAGACAGAAGTAATCTAGAACTTTTAGAGGAATACTATTTTCTAAGACGGCATCTCCTGCCGGAATCTCTTACAACATGGATAACTTCACAAATACCAGATAAACTGGATTTTGAAAATTTGGTGGAGATAGTTCGCCCTGAATTTGAAATTCAAGAAGTAATCACCTCGCCACATACTCGAAGAAGAAACGGTTTTGCATTAACAGATAAAAGAGATTCAACTCGCCAAATAACTTCAGAAATTGAGTATTGTCTGATTTGCCATGAACGAGAGAAAGATTCATGCTCGACAGGAATGAACGAAAAAGATGGTTCTATCAAGAAAAATCCTCTTGGAATAGATATAACGGGATGCCCTTTAGATGAACGTATATCGGAAATGCATTCATTGAAGGAACATGGTTATGTAATTGGTGCTCTTGCAATGGTAGTACTTGACAATCCTATGTGTGCCGGCACAGGTCATCGAATCTGTAACGACTGTATGAAGGGATGCATATTTCAAAAACAAGATCCGGTTAACATCCCTCAAATAGAAACATCAGTGTTGACCGATGTTCTAAATTTACCATGGGGATTCGAAATCTATGGATTACTCACACGCTGGAATCCATTAAATATTAACAGACCCTACGCATTGCCATACAATGGTAAGAAAGTAATGGTGGTCGGGCTTGGTCCGGCAGGATATACACTATCTCATTACTTATTAAACGAAGGTTTTGCCGTTGTAGGAATCGACGGGTTAAAGATAGAACCGTTTCCAGTCGAAATGACAGGAAGTGAAAACCGGCCCCCGGTTCCTATCTATAACTATAAAAAAGAAATTGAAAAGGAACTGAATGAACGTGTTCTGGAAGGATTCGGCGGGGTGAGTGAATATGGAATTACAGTTAGGTGGGATAAAAATTTTCTTACTGTACTCCATTTACTACTTTACAGAAGGAATACATTCACAATACTTGACGGTGTACGTTTTGGAGGTACAATAACAATAGATGATGCATGGGAGTTAGGTTTTGATCACATTGCACTTGCAACAGGAGCTGGAAAACCTACAATCATTGATATGAAGAATAACCTGTCAAGGGGGATTCGTAAGGCATCGGATTTCCTAATGGCATTGCAGTTAACAGGTGCTGCAAAATATGATTCACTTGCAAATCTGCAAATAAACCTGCCGGCAATTGTAATTGGCGGTGGACTTACAGCAATTGATACAGCAACAGAAGCACTTGCATATTATCCCGTTCAAGTGGAAAAATTTGTAATAGAGGCTGACGAATTAAAAAAATCACTTGGGGAAAATGGTTTTCATTCTCTTTTTGATCGTGAAGAAACTATTCTTGCACAAAAATATTATGAACATGGGAAGCAAATTATTGCTGAAAGAAAACGGGCAGAAGAAAATGGAGAAATACCTAATTTTCTTCCTCTCTTAAAAAGTTGGGGAGGTGTGAAACTCGTTTATAGAAAACGATTACAAGATGCACCTGCATATAGATTGAATCATGAAGAAGTACATGAAGCTCTTGAGGAGGGGATAGAAATTGTCGAGAACATGGTACCCCTTGAAGCAAAACTTGATGAATTTGGAGCAGTAAAATCTGTTCTCTTTGAACGGACAGAAGAGAACACTACCATTGAATTACCGGCAGGAAGTGTATTTATTGCAGCAGGTACTTCTCCGAACATTACCTACGAAAAAGAATATCCTGCAACATTTGAACTAGATCGAAAAGGTAAGTACTTCCGTGCATTTGAAGTATTGAGAAATTGAAAGAAAGCCGATTTATTAACAAAATTAGTTTTGTATAATAATAGGTAAAACCTTCACACTTGTTCCGGAACGAAGTACTGCATAATATATCCCATCAGTTATTGAACTAATTGAAATATTTATAGAGTGTTTACCGTATTTAAGTGGTTGGTCGATGATTCTTTCTATTAACGAACCAATACTTGAATAGAGAAGTAGCAATGTTCTTTCTTCACTGACAGTTTCGAATTCTAGTTCTATATTATCAGGAGCATTTGATTTCAAAGAGAGAGTGACATATCCACCAACAGCTACCTTTCTACTGTCTAATGCGCAATCACCAGAAAGTATAAAAGAACCGGACACCTCAGTTATTGAAACTGTTGAAAGGGCTAATCTTGAGAAAGTTTCATTACTAAAAGTAAGATTGGTTGTCAATTGGTCTCCCAACAGTGCTTCACACTCAAATTCTGCTAATGTACCCGGATTAATAAATTTCGTAGAGTTTACTCCATCAGGGTTTTCAATCGTTAATCTTGTCTGCCCTGGAATTACATCGGCAAAGGAAGCCACAAATCCATCCTGATCACCTCCTATCCGTACTGCTTTTGGCATAAGTAAACGAGGATTGTAACTTATATCTGTACTCATTTTGTATGTTTTTGAGAGAGCAATATCTGATGATGCAATCGTAATCGGAAATAGAACTTTTGAACCAACAGAAGCTGTTCCATTTGCTATTTTTAACGAAACCGAAGTTCTAATAGTATCCGGTGGCGGTGGGGGCGGTTCTACTTTGCCAGTTCCTACTAAACTCGCAATCTGAAATGTATCACAAGGTTTGTCAACAATGAATTTTAATGGAATTGAATCATGCACATCCTTCACTGGAGAATAGGTGAATGTTAACAATATACTTTCATCTATGCCAAGTGTAACAGGGTATGGCTTGCTGGAATTAACAAGTAAAAAAGGTGGAAGAATACCATCTATAGAACTTAAATGAAACGGAGCATCCCCTGTATTCTTTATTTCAACAGTTTGTTGAGCTGATATAGTCCCGGTGTCAACGGTTCCAAAATCCGTAAGAAGTGAAGTAATAGTATATTCTGTAGAAATTCGCCTACCATGTACTTTTACAAATTTCACAATACTGCACGGTTCGAAAGTAATACCGATAGAATCGGCAAATTCGCCTATCGTTGTAGGAGTAAATGACAATGTAATTTGCTGCAGGTCAGTTACAGACTGTCCATTACTAAGATCAATTGAGAATTGTTTTGGAACAGTGACGGTTGATACTTTTGTTCCTATCGACAATCCGTCTATTTTAAGAGAGATCGATTGTGTTAATGTGCTTTGGGAGCAATTAGTCACATCACCAAAATCAATATCCGTTGAACTCAAAGAGAAAGTAGTTCCTTGTTTCGATCCATTTATAGTAAAATTTGTTGTAGAATTACACTTGTCCGCAACAATCGGGATAATATCCCCAGTAATATTTACTTGGCTGATCGGTTGAAACCTCACCCTTAATTTTGCGCTTAAATTTGGATTGATGACAAGAGGAAGGTTGAGAAACTGTATATTAGGGTTACTTGATGGTTTACTGATTACCAAAGGAATCAAACCCGGATTTGTGAGTACAATTGTGGTATCCCGAAGTGAATCACATGCTTGAAGAGGAATGAAATCTATGTTTTGTAAATTGGTTGTGAATACAGGTGTGGTTATAATACCTTGTAATTTCACTCGTAAAGTATCATTGCAAGTTCCGATTGTATAACTGATTGCAAGTTCGGAAGAGAATGTTCCGTCATTACCGGAACTGAAGTTAATAGTTATCGGTATCTTTTCTCCTGGTTTGGCAGTTTTAGGGAAAGAGATATTATTGACCAAACTATATCCGGCTGCGGGAGTTACACTTCGCCCCGAAATTACTAAATCTGTAGTTCCGTTATTTGTTATTTCAATAGTGGTATCACGTCCAGTGTTGTCGCATGAAAGAATAGTTCCAAAATCGATTGAGGAGGTACTTAACGATACTTTAGTTATATCTTTCGATCCTGTGAATGTTATTCTTCGAGCTACATTGCATGGAGTTACTACAAAATCTGCGTATCCGGTTGTTGTATCACTTTTTTGTGGTGTAAATCGAAAAACAAAAGTGAGGGTTTTACCGTCACGAATTGTGACCGGAAGTGTAGGTGAAACTAAACTGTATCCCTTGGAAATGGTTATTGTTTCAAAGCGAATATCCTCTCTTGTATCGTTTTGAACTTTTACCGAATCAAGTTTACTTGATTGACAATCAATGAGATTCCCAAAATCGAGTTGATCAGGAAAGAATGAATAACTTATAGAACGTGCAGTAATCACCGAAGGCTCTGATGTATCGGCGCATCCCTCACTATTCTTCACGATCACTTTGTAGCTTCCTATAGTCTTTGCATAATAGGTTTGATTGGTTTCTGAAGGAATGGTTACTCCGTCTTTAATCCATTCGTAGCTGTCCGCAGAACCGGCAAACAAACTTATAGAATCACCTAAGCATAATAGAAGAGAACTGGCTGTTATTTGAGCAATTGGTGGAGAAGAGACCTTTACTTCTTTAGACTCAGATTCTGCTGAACAACCGTTAGAAAGAAGAGCGCGAACCCTATAAATACCGGATGTATTGACAAGCAATGAATTTCCGGTTTCACCTGGAATATCACTATTGTTTTTGGTCCACTGCAAGGGTACTCCTGTCATTGTAGTTGAAAGTGTTACGCTTTTACCCGAACAAAATGACAATTGACCTGAAGCTGAAATATCAGGAAACTCAGTTGCCGTCTTCTCTACAATAGTATTTCCATCAAATCCTTCAAAATATGAACGTCCTCGAGCAAAAGCACTATTTGCCGACATAGAAGCATTATCTGTTTCATCCTGGCTATATCTAAATGATACCACACGAAATTTATAATTAAGGTAACAAGGCATATTCGGAATAATATAATCAAATGAGGTCGCATCGTTTGATAAAATATTTGCTAAGACTGTCCAACCACCGATTTTAGCACCCACGGTGTAGGACATTCCGTCTTTTGGAACCGAATTGTCAGAATGCACAGAAGTTTCCGGGGCAAAGAGAACAATATAACCTTGAGTGTGATCAGATGGAAAATTATCAGCAGAAGGAATCCATGATAAATGAACATTATCTCCGGTTAAAGTGAAAATAAGAGATGGATTTACATACCATCTTGGTTGCCGAATAAACCTCCAAAATCCACTGTTAAGATCATCAGAAGCTGATGCACCCCGATTAGGTAGTCCTTTGGTTCCGTTAGTTGTACTTTCATAAGTCTTAGTTCCCGACCCTGAATAATCTACAGTATCTTTCCCCGGATACACTCTGACATATCCGGTAATTGTACCCTGATGCTGAAGTTTGGGTTGAGGTAATGTAGCATAATAGCCTATATTGGTTCCATGAGAAAGAGCATGAACATGATTGCCTGAGGCATCAAGGATTTGAACTATATCTGCGTTTTGAGAGATGATGAGAGATAAGCTTTTCCAATTATCTCCGCTTGGGAAGGTAAGTGTATCAAAAACATTTAGGTCATCAGCTTCCACTTCAATGTATCCGTCCGCTTTAGATAAATCGGTTACATTCCCATTTACTCGATGGTTAATAACGATAATTGTTCCGGCTCGAAGGTTTTTCCATAAGGAAATGTCCTTGAAGCGTATTCCTGACTGCCATTGATCCAAATTTGCCGTATTATCATGTAAAGTAAAACCAACGATTGAAAGATTATCCTGAATGACCAAGAGTTCAGTAAATTGGTTTTTGGGATCTGGTGCATAATTATATTCACTTACCACTATGGATTGTGCATGTAGTGAGGATGTACTTAAAATGAGAAGCAGGATAAATAGGAGAACACCCGAAAGAAGACGGTACGTTTGTTTCATGTTTTTAGATCGGGAATTGGAACAATCTTCACTATTAACTCTGCGAAAATAGAGTAACTTCTGCTATTATCCAACTTTGTTTTGTTTTGGAGGGGTGTTTTTATCTGAATTTGCCGTAGGTGGTACGGTTGAGGCAAATATTAACGAAAATACAGTATCAAAACTCTGTTATTTCTTCCGTTTCAAACGGTACAGTTCTACCGCTTTTTGATGTTGGGCGTATGTTTTTGAAAAGGTATGTTCACCTTCGCCTGTTGATACGAAATAAAGATATTCGTGTTTTTCGGGGGCAAGTGCTGCTTCTATCGAAGCTATTCCGGGTGAGTTTATTGGTCCTGGTGGTAATCCCACATATCGATATGTATTATAGGGACTGTCAATTTCCAAATCACGATATAATAAACGCCGTTGCTCACCCAAAGCATACTGCACTGTCGGGTCTGCTTCGAGTTTCATTTTCTTTTCGATACGGTTGATATAAACACCTGCAATACGTTTCCGTTCATCGTGCTGAGGTGTTTCTGATTCTACAATCGAGGCGAGAGTAAGTATTTCTCTTCGAGTTCTATCCGATACTTTTGCCGCTGCAGCAAACTTCTCAGCCCATATCTTATCCTGTTCATCCAGTAATTTATCCAAAATCTCAGTTACAGACTGTTTCCAGAAAAAATTATAGGTGTTTGGCATAATAAACCCTTCTACGGATTTACCCTTGATATTCCGTGAATGAAGCAATGAATCCGACGTAGCAAGCTGCATAAAAGCAGACGAATCAATTCCTACCTGTTTGGAGGCAATCGATGCAAATTTTGCAAGAGAAATACCCTCGGGAAACACCACATTCACTGTGAATGATTGCTTGCCGGAAAAAATTGAACGGAGGAGTTGCCAATGCGATTGATGCGCTGAAAAGCGGTAATATCCTGCATACAAGCGTTTGTTATAAAGCGAAGCGTATATTTTTGCAGACCATTTGAAAATGAAAGGCGAAGAAATTGCCTTTTTTTCAGAGAGAATATCTGTGGCTCTGGCAATCGTTGTTTTGGTTGGAATCTGAATGTCAATCTGGGAGTCAATAGGAAGAGGTCTGAATAGTTGCCATACCACTACCCCGCATAGCAGAAGGAAAGTAAAAACAATAAACAGCACTATTCTTTTAATCTTCATGGTGATTTAACTTATGTATAAAATGCTATGAATTTTGTACGGTCTTGTGTGCTTTGAATTGAAAATTCTGTTTTGGAATGCTCTGCATAATTAAGCGTAATTTCTTCGCCTGCTTCAATTTTGTTATAGAAATCCTCGGGAACTGAGTATTGTTTATCATTGACTGTTATGGAATAAAACGCAGATCTGTTTTGGATACCATGAAACTTATCTGTAACAGTAGTTCTGCAAATTATTTTCATACCGGATTCAATATCTCGATTATACGGGGAAATCAGACGCGGAACGCGAAGTGCCTGAATAATCAATGGTAATAAGACAATAAACAGGGGGATACTTAACGAAAATGAATATAAAAACTGTGTAAAACCGGTATCGACAGCCAAGTATTTAAAGAAAAGAAAAATCCAAACGGGTATTAATACCCATTTGAAAGAACGAACTGCTCTCTTATTTCTTGTACGACGAAGATATTGCTCTTCATTTGCATCCAAAGGATAGGATGATTCGCTGAACGAAGGAGCAGAGATGCTTCGAGCATCATGGAGAGGTGAGCCGTCTAATCTGGTATTCGATAATTGCTTCCCGTTTATACCTGTACTGCTTTCGATAAGACAAATGTCGAGTATTGTTCCCGCATGAGGTAGTTTGGTTATTTCAATATGGTCTTTTACATGAAATTTTGAATAATTACTGCTGTTTACTTCAATTTCTTTGTCGCCCATAATAAACTTATAAGAATCGCTGCTTCGGCTGCTATTGCCTGTAGAGTGAGTTTCTTTCTTATCTTCAATTACACCGGAGATGATTGTTTTGACACCACCTTGAATATCCTTACGCTGCTGGTAAAAATTCACTATAACTATTCCCAGACCTATTATTGCAAAGATTGGAGCGAAAATTCTGAACGGGAGAAAATCCCTTCCCATATTAAAGAAAAAAGTAGCTGCACCAACTATAATTATAAGTATAAACAAGGACATAATAGTCCCTGCGCGATGACTTTTTCGGAGCTTTTCAATCTCATCTGGCGCGAGAGCAACTGATTTTTCGAAATAACTCATGGCGGATAGAGTATATATATTGGTACAGGGTTTTTATATCGCTAAAATAATAAACTCCACTCTACGGTTCTTCTGCCGTTCTTGTTCGGTATCATTTGGTGAAACGGGGTGTGATTTACCTAATCCTTGTGTCTCGATTTGCGAGCGTTGTACACCTTGTTTAACGAAGAACTCCAAAACTGCCTCGGCTCTTTCTTTAGAAAGTTGAATATTATAATCATCACTTCCAATGTCGTCTGTATGCCCGTTAATCATAATACGGGTAGTTTGATTGCGCCTTAGAACGTCAGCCATTCGTTTGAGTTCGGGGTAGGATTCCGGTTGAATTACCGATTGCTTATAGTCAAAAAAGAGATTGTTCAAAAGGACTTTTTGTCCTACTTCGAGTGGAACAAGAGTAAGGTCGTACCGGACTGTACGGAATTGCTTGAGCTCACGTAAATCCAAATGCTCGGAAACTGGGATAGCATTTTCTCCTTCTGCACGGAAACCATAGATATTACCTGCAGGAAGAACTATTTTGTATTCTCCGGTATTAGGGTTTGTTTGTGCCATTCCGACTTCCTTACCTGTTTTCAGGTCTTCATAGAGGATGGTTGCACGAACTGGAAGTTGGGTTTTTGCATTATAGACATTGCCTTCTACAAGTACAGCAGGGGCTACTTGCAGGGAAGGTGGTAAAGTAATATGGAAGATGTCGCTGTTATCCATCTTACCGCGCGTGGAAACATAATAGGCATTTTTGCCGGATACATCCACAGAATAGTACGCGTCACCGCCTATAGAATTTACTTTTGGTCCCATATTGAGCGGCTCACTCCAATTCAACCATGTGGAATCTAAACGCGTACTGACAAATATGTCTTTATCGCCATATCCGTTATGTCCGCTCGATGAGAAGAACATAGTACGTGTATCGGGTGCAAGAAATACAGTTGACTCGTCGCCGGCAGTATTGATTGTTTTGCCTATGTTTCTTGGGGTTGTCCAGGTGGAGTCTGCTTCTTGAAAACTCATGTAAATATCTTGATTCCCGTAACCTTCGTCGCGGTTAAGACATAAAAGAAGTGTTTTCCTATCGCTCGAAAGTGAAAAATGTCCATAATTATTACGGCTGTAATAATCAATGATATTAAGTGATTTCGGATAGCCCCATCCTCCTTCGTTCCTTTGTGCGATTGATGTTCCGCCGCGAGGTGCCGCATTTCGCACATATTCATTCCCAAGAAGCATTTGAGTACCGTCGGGTGTTATCCCGCACACAAAATTGGGATAGACATCATTAAGCGGACTGCCGATATTCTTAGCAGTTGAGAAATTTTTTCCGTCAGGCATGAGATCGGAATACCAAATATCTGTCGCCTCCGAAGCATTTATATTATCTGCATGGTTGCTTCGGCTGAAATACAGTGTTTTGCCGTCCGGTGAAATAACGGGTGCAAGTTCATTCGTTCCTGAATTTATTTCTGGACCTAACTTCTCTACTTTAATTTCTGATGCAAATTGTGTTACGTTAATATCAGCATGAATACTGTCGGGTGCATTACTGAGTGCAATTGCATCAATCAGATTCCAATCGGGTACAGCTCCTGTGTGAACATGAAGCTCAACATCGGTAATTCTGAAGCCGGGCGGCTCGAAAAATATATTCAATACTCGACCATCTGTTCCCACCGGACTTGGAACTGACTTGTAAACAGTATCCATTTCTGCATCTTCGCCGTGTACTATAACCATGCCCACAGCACCCGGATTCAATGCTTCAACAATCGCAATCTGCCCTGCATACATTGGCTGTTGAAAAGCTACACGTATAATTTCTATACGGTTAGCAAACTCTTTCTGATTCTCTCTGTCTTCAAATTTTGCTGCCCAAGCGCATGGGTTTTGAGAACTTGGATAGGAATGTAGATTTGGTTTCCCCAATAATTGCTCCGCAGAGAACGGACCATGTTCGTTAAATGATGAACTTACAAATACTACCCTTGAAGCCCATTGTGTAAAGTTCGGATCTACAGGTGTAACATATTCTTTTGGCTTTTTGACTAAGACGCTTGTAGGTTTGCGTGGTTTCTGTTGAGGATTACTTTTTGCAAATATGGAATCGGATAACGAAGTTGTTAAAATAAAGAATACTATAGTCCAAATTATGTTTCGGCAATTTGTGAATACACTACGGAAAGAAATAAATTTTGTCATATTTGAGATTTTCTTGTCGAAAGGTTCGGTATATTAGTTCTCTTGTCGGATATTCTGCCTTAAAATAGAGCTAAGTATAAAAAATATTCCTTTGAGTTTCACGTTAGAACAGATTAACCTCAAGTAAATAGCAATACCAAATCCGTTTCCCGACCGTTAAATATAGAAAGAATTTCATAATGATAAAAATTTTGTTTCGGCAACAATCATGCCGCCTTGTTTTTTTGCTGATGCTTATGACAGGTTCATCTGTTTCGGCTCAAAAACTTTTGATACCGATGGACTTATCACAAACAGATCATCTGAAGGCGTATGGTCTTGCTTATTGGGGACTTACAAAAAATGTTGAGATTGATTGGCTGCTCAATTACCGAGCCGGTTCGTTTATAATGGATTACGCTGATAATATTGCTGCCGAATGTAGAATTCGCGGAGTATATTTCGAGCAAATCGACGGAGCGACAGCCGCTTCAATATATTCCGAAGTGCAAGGTGAAAATACAAATATGGATGCTGTACGTTTGGAAAAACCACCGAAAATTGCAGTTTATACACATCCGGGGTCACGTCCGTGGGATGATGCAGTAACTCTCGCATTAGATTATGCTGAAGTAAAATACGATAAAGTATGGGATGAAGAAGTTATCGGAGATAAACTGAAAGATTATGATTGGTTGCATCTGCACCACGAAGATTTTACAGGACAATACGGAAAGTTCTATTCAAGTTTCGCCGCAGCACCCTGGTATATTCAGCAAGTGGCTTTGTTGGAAAGTACAGCTAAAAAACTCGGATTCAAGAAAGTCTCACAACTCAAAAGAGCAGTTACCGAAAAAGTGAGAGACTTTGTTACTAACGGCGGTTTTATTTTTGCAATGTGTAGTGCCACTGATAGCTATGATATTTCACTCGCTGCTCAAAACATTGATATTTGCGAACAGATGTATGACGGCGACGGAGCAGACCCCGACGCAAACAGTAAACTCGATTTTTCCCGTACTTTCGCCTTCGAGAATTTCCAATTGTACATGGATCCGATGAAATATGAATATTCGACAATTGATGTGGATGCCAATACACGGGCAAATATTAATGACAATGACTATTTCACTCTTTTCGACTTTTCCGCAAAATATGACCCTGTTCCTACGATGCTTACCCAGTGCCATGCAAATGTCGTACATAATTTTCTTGGACAAACAACAGGCTTTCACAAAGGTATTATCAAGAAATCTGTAACTCTCCTTGCCGAAAAAGACGGAACGGATGAAGTAAAGTATATACACGGAAATATAGGGCGCGGGACATTCACATGGTACGGCGGGCATGACCCCGAAGATTACCAACACGCAATCGGAGACCCTCCGACCGATCTTTCACTTCACAAGAATTCACCGGGATACCGCTTGATATTGAATAATATCCTGTTTCCTGCGGCAAAGAAGAAGAAGCAAAAGACATAACATAGTGCTTTAATGGTAGTGCGAACTGTCTTCTGCAAGCAGTATGCTCGTCCAGAGCTTAGAAGTAAGGTGTTTTGGCTCTGAAATTTGATATGCGAACCTTAATTCTTATGCACTGAAAACTCATAGAATTTGTTATTTTTGCACAGTACAAAAAACGCCTGACTTATTAATAAGGTCGGCGTTTTGCTTTTTTACCGTTGCTTTTCAATTCCATTTGACTGTATGATGAAAATCTATGAAGCTGTTTTTTTGATTGGAGCAACCAAAGAACAGCAGTTTCCCGATTCTCCATTACCCGAAGTTGCCTTCATCGGAAGGTCGAATGTGGGGAAGTCTTCATTGTTGAACAGCATCGTTTCGCGTAAAAATCTTGCACACATAAGCTCTACCCCGGGAAAAACCCAGCAAATCAATTTCTTTGGAATAGAACAGAGGTGGATTTTTGCGGATTTACCCGGTTTCGGATATGCAGTTATTTCTCGCGAGAAACGCAATGAATGGTCACAGTTCAATTACACATATTTAGAAAAACGTCCACAGCTATCTTTAGTATGTGTACTGATCGATAGCCGACACGATCCGATGGACAGCGACCTTGCTCTGATTGAATGGCTCGAAAATCAAGGACGAAAGTTTGTGATTGTCCTTACAAAATGCGATAAAATTTCCCTGAGACTTCGTGATGAACGCAAGGCACAAGTACATGAAGTTGTAAAATTCTGTGACTTTTGTATAGATGTACTTCCGTATTCATCGGTAAAGGGCGACGGACGCGATCAATTATGGGGAATTATAAAGCGTGAAGCAATTCTAACCGAACTATCAGAATAATCATATCAAAAACTATTTTGCAGTATAGCATGGATAACCAAATATTAGTGGGAATAATAATGGGAAGCGATTCAGATTTGCCTGTTATGCGAGAAGCAGCAGTAATCTGTGATGAATTTTCGATTCCTTACGAGATGCGTATTGTTTCTGCACATCGCACTCCGTCGGATATGGCAGAATATGGATTGAATGCACATACTCGTGGAATAAAAGTGATTATTGCCGGAGCGGGAGGAGCAGCACATTTGCCGGGGATGATAGCTGCTTTTAGCCCATTACCTGTTATTGGCGTTCCTATCCAATCTAAAGCACTAAACGGAAAAGATTCCTTACTTTCAATCGTACAAATGCCACCGGGTGTTCCTGTAGCGACCGTTGCTATTGGTGGAGGAAAAAATGCAGGGATTCTTGCAATGCAAATACTAAGTGTGAGTAGCCCGGGCTTGATGCAAAAAATTCTTGAGTACAAAGAGATGATGGCAGTGGATTCGCGTAGGAAGAATGAGAATATATAGTGAAAGAGAAGTAAGGAATTCAAGTATCCTTACTTCTCTTTGGTTTTCAATTGAGCAGTTACCCTCGTTTTCTCTCTTCATCCTTCATCACTCTTACTGCCAATCACAGGTTTAACAAGGCTTTTAATATGTTTAGTATGTTTTTCATACAAAAATTCTGCGGCTTCTGCTGAAATCAGCGTGATAAGAGCAGAATAGTAAATCCAAACAGCAATTGTGAAAACGATTGCATACACGCCATATACCTTTCCGAAGGCACCTACGTTTTCCAAGTACCATGCAAAACCGAACCGAGCAAGTTCCCATAAGCCCGTACAAAGAAGAGTTGCAGTATAAATCATTCTTCTGGGTAAATGCTTGTTGGGAATAAATTGATATACAAAGAAGAAGAAGAGTACAGAAGAAGCAAGCCCTACCAAATGAACTGTCGCACCGCTTATCCAGCCGAAAATATTAGAAGGAAGGATGTTCTGACCAATTGAACCTATAAACGTTGAAATGGGAGCTACAAATGATGATAATAGTAACAATACCATCAAAATCAATGTTAAACCTATATCCTGCAGTTTATAGACGAGGAAGAACTTTGGTGTCTTTATACTGAAAATTGCATTAAGCCCGGTTCGCATTGTACTGAATAATGCAGATGAAGTCCAAAGAAGTCCGAACCCTCCGATCCATCCGGCGAGAGAACTGAATTGGAACGCAATATGAAGCTCTTTTAAAGTGGATTCAATGAATTCTCTGCTGAGTTGATTTGGGGGAAGGGTATCCGAGAGAACGCGGTTCAAAGTCTCGCCAAGAGCTACGCTATCGGTAAATGCACTGATCACCGCAGATGCAACTAAAAGCAGGGGGATAATACACAAAATAATATTAAAGGCAACTCCTGAAGCAAGGAGAAATATATGCTCCTTTGCTACCCGTACTCCAAATTCGTCCACTAATTTATAGAGAACAAGGAAGTGTTCTTTTAAAATACGGAAACGTTCTTTCATAATTGCGGAAGTACAATTTCGGCTAATCTCTCTGCTCTTGCCGTTTCGATATCATCAGGAATTTTTTGCCCTGTGGTATAGTATGCAAGTGGTAGTGTATGTCGGCGCAAGGCTGTAAGTATTCCACCTAATCCGGCAGATTCATCAAGTTTAGTGAGAATAAGCGCATCAGGTTCGAGCACAGAGAACCGTTCTAATGTTTGAAGAAATGTTTGTTCACCTGTTGAAGCACTTTGAACAAGATAGGTAATGTCAGGAGATGCTGCCTCGAGATATGCACCAATTTCCAATAGATGCTGGCGGCGTTGCTGACTTCGCCCTACAGTATCAATGAAAATAAAATCACGCTTGGATTCTTGTTTCACTATTTGCCGCAGTTCCTGTGAACTATAGGCTGTATGAAAAGCAATGCCGGCAATAGAGGCAAATGTTTGGAGCTGTTCCGCTCCACCTACCTTATAAGTATCAGCCGAAACGATAAGTATATTTGCTTTATAGAGAAGTTTGCAGATTGCGGCAAGTTTCGTGATAGTGGTTGTTTTACCGCCACCGGTTGTACCTACGAAGGCTACCGTTGTGGAAGTAGGGCGTACTTCGAGCGGTGGGAACAGTGAAAGTTCTGATGAAATAATCTCACGGGCGGCTGCCAGAATTTCTTCTGAAGTATCATTCGTTGTTCCTTTTGCCGAAGCTAATCCAACTATTCGCAGAGCTTCGTCATCGGGAAAATCTTGTCCACGAAGGGTAGTATAGACTTCACGGTTGGCAGGACTTAAAGAGTTAGCATACCGAAACGGAATACTTTCTGCAACGGCAGCAAGAGTTTCCTTTAGCCAGCGTACATCGTTCCGAAGTTGAAGAAGAGTTGCTGCCTGACTGATATTTTGTTCATCATCATTTGATGGATGCGACTGTGAGTACACTGCAGCAGCTTTTGATGCCGAAACAGTTTTTTGCGCTTGAGGAGACGGGGAAGCAGATTTATCCTGTGTAGTTTTTACAGTCGATTTTTCACCTGAACCGGAAGCATGGAGCTCGCTTGCCTGACCTAAAAGTTGATCATCTAAAGCTGCGATAATTTCAACAATGTCGGCACTTCCTTCCACTTTAACATTCCGTGTAGAAAGAATCACAGCATCTTCACCAAGTTCTTTCTTCATTTGGATAATACCTTCTTTCATTGAAGGGGCAATAAATTTTTTCATTCGCATAATGTGGCTTTCAGATAGAAAAACGACGATAAAATATGGCTGAAATGTAAGTTGTGTCCGATAAAAAATTTTAAAATTATGAAACGTATTGAATACTTTCGTGTTATTGCTAACTGCAGGGGAGTTTCATTTTAAAACATTCAGAATTGTTGTTAAGAGTGTTCAGTTTAATGGTCTGTTATTGATTCGAATGAATTGGAGAAAACAACCATGATTTTTTACCAAATCAATCATTATTGCAATTTTGAATATCACATTCGATATCAACAGTCAAAATTACCAATAAATACACAGCCGTACACACAAAAATAGCAAATAGTGAGTGTTTGGTACGCGTTGAAACGAACAATCGTCGCAAATTGAAAATTTTTATTATTATATTTCCTATTATTGCTGTAATTTGAAGTGTAAAATTCTGTTTAACAAGCAACATAATCATTTCTTACTATTTTTTCGGGGTAATCTCATGAAATCTTTTTTCAAAGTTCTCTTCACCTTTCTGCTTGCTTCTGTACTGACATTTCCCATATATGCGCAAACCAGAGATGCCAAAACAGAGGCAATTCTTAAGAAAATCAAAGATGCCGACAGTGTATTGAATGCTACTGCACAGGGCAGGGAGTTTTGGTTGGCAGTCCCGCTTAATGACGTAAAAGCACAACCTACAATTCAGTTGGAATTTTATATAACCTCAAGTTACAATACTCTTGTTACATTGGAAGTTCCCGGAACAGGATTTATACGTTCCAAAAAACTAAGGGCAACTGAAGTGGTTGTTTTCAGTACAAAAGACGGTTCGGCAAGCTATGACTTTGAAATTGTAACTTCTCAGATAGCCGATCCGCGCGGTATTCATATTTTTGCTGATCAAGCAATTTCCGTGTATATGATGAATGCAAAACAAGTGACAGCCGACGGCTATCTTGCTCTCCCGATAAATACATGGGGAACTGAATATATCCACTGTTCTTACTATGATTTTAACGAGTTCCGCCCTCTGGCAGCAGGGTTTATAGTAATTGCTTCCGAAGATAAAACTGAAGTAAGTATCCAGTTACGTGGTAGAGGTGCCGGGGTTGCTAAAACTGCAAGCGGTTCAAAAATAGGTGAAGTATTAAACATAGTTCTTAATAAAGGTGAAGTTTATAATGTAAAGGGAGATGCAACTACTCGTGGTGAGTTTGACCTTACAGGTTCAAGAATTGTATCGACTAATAATAAACCAATAGGATTAATTTCCTACCATGAACGAACCATGCTTCCTGTAAATAATACAGACGGGCGTGACCACATGTGTGAAATGGTACCTCCCGTATCTGCATGGGGTAAAAAGTATGTTTCAATTGAACTTCAGCGGGATAATAAAGGTGATTTTTACAGAGTAGTTGCTTCGAAAGCAAATACTAAGGTTAAGTTAAGGTATTACGAAAAAACAACTAAAGAGCTTTTGGGACAACGTGATATTTTTCTCTCAAAAGCCGGTGAATTTTATGAAGATTATAATACATGGACTGGAAATGGTGCGCAGATTGCTTTTAACGGAGTAACTGTGTGGGAAGCAGACAAGCCTGTACTTGTTATGCAATATTCATTTTCTGCCAATTGGGATAAAGGTACTGTATTTGACCCGTTTATGATTGTTGTAACACCTCAAGAGCAATACCTGAAGGCAACGGTATTCCAAACACCGATAAGCCCTGCTTTTGTCAATAATTATTTTAGTTTTATCGTTGTAGGCGATACTGCCGACCAAGAACAGAAATTATTGAAATCACTTGTTCTCGACGGTGATACAGTCTATAAATCATATTCACAATTACTGCTTCAGAATATTCCCGGTTCAAATCTCTATTGGGGAAGAAGACCTGTAGGGCAAGGTGCGCACGTGATTACAAGTAATACACTCTTTGGAGGGTATATCTATGGTTTTGGTACATTCAATTCTTATGGCTGGCCCGCAGCACTTGCTACAAAATCACTAACGGATTTGGATACGCTTCCACCCGTACTTTCACGTACAGAAGAGTGCGGAGATTTTAAATATCTCGCTACCGAACTTCGTGATTACGGACCTCCTCCGCCTGATTCAGTACAAATAGATCAGGGAATTTTTGAAATTTATATAGTAGATTCAATAAGCTACAATTATGATCTAAAACTTATTACTGCCGAAAAAGTTATTCCGTTACCAAAAGTAAAAACATTTAACTTTGAGCTATTGGTTAAAGACAGGACCAAAAATGCTTACGCTGTACTCGTGGTATTAGACCGTGCAGGAAATTTTACACTTGATACGGTACGCTATGTGGTTGACAAACTTACACTTGATCCGGCAATAGTCAAATTTGGCAAGGTACGGTTAGGTACTTCTAAACAACTAACGGTAACATTAAGCAATCCCGAAGATAAAGCTGTTGTTGTCACTAAAATTGCACTGAAGAAAAGCTCAGTGTTCAAGATTGATGAAATCAATCCAAGTTTGCCCGACACACTTGATCCTTTGGAAACACTTACAATTAAGTTGACCTATACGCCGATTAAAGAAGGAAAATCCGACGAAGATACTGAAATTGATATTGATTCACTTATTGCGGAAACAGAATGCGGAAGATTCCCGTTCCCTGTAAAAGGTCGTGGTGTAATTCCATGTATTAATGTTGAACCGGAGTGGAAAGCCGGAAGTGTAGTTATCAACTCCGATACTTCCTTTAAGGAAAAACAAAACGGACGAGGTTTTCTTATTACAAATAAAGGAACGGATACGCTAACTATCACCGGTGTAACAGGAGTGCGTCCACCATTCTTTATTAAGGATCAAAATCCAAAGTTCGATATTGTAATCTTACCGGATTCATCAGTTTATATGACTTCGATAGGATTTGCTCCGTCAACAATTGCTGCCGACAGCATTACGGTAACATTTGAATCGAATAGCGGAGGTGTTAATTGCAATGCTACATCGCTTTGGTATGGTGAAGGTAAAGCACCGGGTCCGGTGATTACACGGTATGATTGGAATAGACACAGAGTGGGAACATTAACACCAGGTATAGTAAATGTCTATAATCTTGGAACTTCCCCACTAACATTGAGTTCATTGAAATTAGAAACTCAACCGGATCCAAATTTTAGCTTCGACTCAGCAACACCTGTATTGCCTTCTCTGCCAACTATAATGCGTCCTTTGCAGCAGGGTGATGCTAAGGTCCAAGTAAATGTATGGTTTACACCCGTAGTTGAAGGCGATCTTGCAAATTTGGTTATCCCCGGATTCGACGAGTCCACTCCTGAATTGAGAGAGGGTATATTGACAGGTTATGGCTTCTTACCGAAAATTAAGCCTACAGGATATACGTTTGAAAATACTCCTGTGAAGCCTTGTTTCGAGGTTGGAACCCAAGCCCCTGATGGATATGTAACAATCTATAATCCAAGTACATCCTCTGAATTGAGTGTAAAGAAGATTAATTTTGATGCTGCTGCAAGCCCTAATTTAGGAGATTTTAAATGGACAAACACAAACGGTGCTGATCCGGCACCATTTAAAGTACCAATGGGTGAAACAGTTAAGATACCTGTTTCATTTACTCCGGGTGCTACGGGTCGTCGATATGCAGTTGTTGAAATATTTTCGGATGCCGCACCGGGTCCTGAAGAAGACCCGACTGTTAGAGATACAGTTCATGTAGTCGGCTGTGGATATATAAATGGCAGTACCGCTCCCGGCATTACCGTAACTCCAATTGATTATGGTACAGAAATGGCATGCATACATCCGACAAAGACATTTAGAATCACTAATCCCGGAACCGCAGATTTGGTTATAACAGGGTACGATATTGTTGGTAATGATCCAAATGCGTTTTTGTTTGCAGGATTTACGCCCGGGCTTACATTACCTCCGGGTGAAAGTAAAGACTTTGATGTACAGTTCTTACCAACGAATAATCAGTCCTATAATGCACAAATCTTAGTGTACTGCGAAAGTACTCTTGATACAGTAGCGTTTCCGCTTCAGACCCGTACAGTTAATCTTACAGGTATAGGCAAAGTTATTCCCGTAGAATTTGCTGTTACCTCCGATGTGATAAACGGAATAGTAGAAGCAGGTAAACCACATACCTTTACAATAAGCGCAACTAAAGGTGAATGGTTAGGTTCACCCGGTGCTGAAGTTAGGGATTTTGTTGCTCAAGTAACATTTGATGAAAAACACTTTAAATATGTCGGTGCCAGATTCGACGGGGCTTATGCATCACAAGGATGGAGCTTTAACAATATTCCAGGAGAAACAGGCACGGGCAAGAATCATACCCTGACAATTGATGCATCGGGATCAGTGCCTATTCCTGCAAATGGCGGTATCATCAAAGTAGATTTCATAGTTCTGCTTGCTGATACAATTCATTATCCGATGGGATTAAATGTAGAAACTCCAAAACTCAAGGATTGTGTTATTCCGACAAGTATTCCGACGGAAGTTACACTTTCAGGTTGCTTTATAAATGCACGTTTAGTTAAAACAACCGGATCAACATTTGCTCTTTCATCTGTTTCGCCGAATCCGGCTACAAACAATGATATATCAATCAATTATAGTGTTGGGTTAGGTGGTCGTACAACGTTCGAACTTTACAACTCAATCGGAGAACGTGTAGCAGTACTGATGGATGAGTATCTGAATCCCGGAAGCTATGTGGCAAATGTACCGATTAGCGGTATTCCGTCCGGTGTGTATTCTTGCCGAATGATTTCAGGGCCATACACAGAATCGCAAACGATAACGATTACAAGGTAATTAAAGGGTAGTTTAAGTTATTCTCTTCTTTAGCCCTGCACATACTTTACGGTTGTGCGGGGCTTTTTTTGTAATTTTGAATATTCCTATTATTGTTTGTACCGATTAGCTGATAACCATGCAGCGTAAAATATCCATAGTATCGCTTTTTTTCTGCTTGATATTATCAGTGGCATTATGGGGATATGTGAGTTTGAAAACGCCTGCAACTATATTTGTTCAATTTCCGTTAGTTATCCAGCTGCAAGAAGATAAGGCAGTTCAAAATGAACTCCCCAAATTTATTACTGCAAAAATCCGTGCTTCGGGCTGGCAGATTATAAATCTTGAATATATAAGCGCAAAACCGGAATGCACAATTGATTTGGATAAATTTACAGAAGTTTCCGCCGGAAGTTTTTCTCTTTCCAAAAATGATATTTTGCAGAACCTTCGTCCGGCATTAAGTTTAGAGAAGATTGTAGAACTTTCCCCTGAAAACATAAGTATTACGACAGGAACAATTGCACAGCGAACTGTTCCTATTGCTCCTGTAATAGAAATCGCTCCAAGAGAGGGATTTACAGTTGTCGGTGATATTCATGTCGAACCGGACAGCATACTCCTTCGCGGGAACGAGACAATGCTCCAAACTGTTCAAAAATGGCAAACATCCGCTGTAAAAATACTTGATGCTACAAAATCCATCAGGATTGAAGTCAAACTTGTTGATTCTCTTCAAAATCATATTGCACTTTCGCAGCAAACAGTAGTGTTATCCGCCGAAATACAACAGACAGCTGAAATAACATTTAATGATATTCCTCTCGAAGTTCTTTCCGAGCCGGCTCAATCAAATCATAAGCTTTTACCGGATCGCATCAGTGTTACTATTCGCGGAGGCGCAGAACAAATTGCACAACTCAGTTCGTCTTCTGTCCGTGCCTTGGTGGAATTCCAAACTATTCTCCATGATACAACAGGTATCATTACTCCTGTTATATCATTGCCATCTTCGCTTACGTTGCTTAATATAAATCCGCCCTATCTTCGGCATAAGATAGTAGATAAGCCGGTTACTCACAGAACTTCTTTTATTAGAAAATAATACATAATAAAACAGTAAATGTCAGCATTCTCTTTTAATTATCATAAAGGTATCAAATGAATCGTTTTCTCCTTCTTGCCGCATTGGTTATAGTTATGATTTATCCGGCATCTGCGCAATTTTTCCATACAGAAACCCATTATACTGAACCGTTTGCCGAACCTCGAGAACATCCGATTGACATCAAACGAATGACTGTAGATGTGAGTTTCGACGCACCAAAAGGGATAGTAAAAGGAAAGGTCACTCATGTCTTTACTCCGCTTCAACGGAAAGTTGACTCCATCTTTTTTGATGCAATTAAAATTACTATTTCAAGTGCTACACTCAATGGTAAATCCGTTCGATTTGTATCCACAGATACAAGTGTAATGGTGTATCCGTCACCCGCTCTCTCGTGGGGAACAACCGACAGTATCATATTTATTTATGAAGTTACGCCACGAAAAGGTCTCTATTTTATCAGTTGGAACGCTGACGTAGCTTCCACCAAAGAAAATGGAGCTGCACGCAAGCAAATCTGGACGCAGGGACAAGGGATTGACAACCGTGCGTGGATTCCGATGTATGATGAAATGAACGATAAATTCATAACAGAGACAATAGTAACCTTCGATAAAGAATATGAAGTTCTTTCCAATGGAACTAAACTCAGCGAAAAGGATAATGGCAACGGTACGAAAACATGGCATTATACGATGACGCACCCACATGCAGGATACCTGCTGATGCTCGGTATAGGGAAATATGCAATTGATAATCGAACATCCAAATCAGGAGTGCCTGTGCGCTTGTGGTATTATCCTGAATTTCAAGAAAGAATGATACCGACATACCGCTATTCAACCGAAGCAATTGATTTTCTTGAAGAACAAACCGGAATCAAATACCCGTGGGAATCATATTCTCAAATTCCTGTGGAAGAATTTACGTTCGGAGCAATGGAAAACACGACGGCAACTGTATTCGGTGATTTCTCACAAGTGGATGAACGCGGATTCCTGGACAGAAGCTATGTAGGGACAAATGTTCACGAGCTTACACATCAATGGTTCGGAGACTTCATTACTGCCCGCAGCGGCAAAGGAACATGGCTTCAGGAAAGTTTTGCGACGTATTATCCAACGATCTTTACCCGGAAGTATTATGGTGAAGATGCTTACCAGTGGTCTCGCCGCGGGGCACAGAATGCTGCAATTTCCGCATCTGAAAAAGACCGTCTTCCGATTGTACACACACAAGCCGGAACATCGCGTGTCTATCCAAAAGGTTCGGGTGTTATCGATATGATGAATTACGTATTTGGTGAAGAAGAATTTAAGCGGGTTATCAACCATTACCTTACTCATCACGCATACGGTAATGTAGAAACCAATGATATTTACTTGTCATTCCAGGATGTTTTGGGCTTTACGCCAAATTGGTTTTTTGATGAATGGCTATATCGTGGTGGTGAGCCGCATTATAAAGTATCATGGGATGATGTTCGGAGCAGTAAATCAGGGCGCGAAACTCAAATAACAGTAGCACAGATTCAACCTCGCGATGAGCTTTCAGGATTATTCAAAATGCCTGTAGAATTTGAAGTCCATTATGCCGACGGCAGCAGCGACCACAAACGTGAATGGATTGAGAAGGAGCAGCATACGGTTACTATTCCAAACAATAACAGCAAAGATGTAGCATACGTGTTATTCGACCCTGCAAGCCACATCATGAAGCAACTTACCTTCAAGAAGCTATTCTCTGAACTCAAAGCTCAGGTATTGAATGCCCCAAATATGATAGACCGTTATGATGCACTTGTAGGGCTAAAATCAGACTCAAGTGATATAGCTGCAAAGCAAACAGTACTTTCACAAGTTTTCGATAAGGAAAAATACAGTGTGATGCGTAGTGAAGTTGTTTCACAACTTTCAGGTGAAAAAACTGCAACTGCCTATGCAGTTCTGCATAAAGCATTTAAGGATAGAGATGTGGATGTGCGTAAAAGTGCACTAAACGGTGTAAAAGGTGTTCCAGTAGAATTTCAGAAAGATGTTGAGGGCATGTTAAAAGATTCTTCTTATGCAGTAGTTGCAACCGCGCTTGAAAAGCTCTCGGATGTTTACCCTCAAAATATCCCGACATATTTGGAAACAACAAAGAACGAACTTGGGATGTATAATCAAGTCAAAATTAAGTGGCTTGAAATTTCAGTAGCGGCTGGAACACCGGTTGCAGCAGATTCAAAGGAAAAATTGATTCGCTATTCAAGTTCGAGTTATGAATTTTGGACACGTCGCAATGCAATGAATGCACTCAAACGTGTAAACTATTGTGATGATAAGGTAATTGACAATCTTGTGGACGGTATGTTTAATCCTTGCGGCAGATTGAGCGGTCCTGCATCGGATGTTCTCACATATTTTTATCAGCAGTCACAATACAAGCAAAAAATAATGAAATATTACAATAGTAAAGAATGGAAGGGATGGCAGAAAGATATGTTCGATAAGGTGGTAAAGTAAGAAAAAAAATTATCCATTCCAAATGTAGAAAACCGTCCCTATATATAAATATTGGGGCGGCTTTTTAATGTATTTTTTTATTTACTTCAATTTTACAAAAGGCAGGGTTTTGATAATGCCTTGAACACTAAATGTACAATAATACATTCCTGCACCTGTATCAGTATTCCAAAGAAGTGAATGTTCGCCCGCTTGATCATTCAAAGACCAAGAGCTTACTTCTATCCCAAGCACATCGGTAATTCTTATCTGAACAGGGGAGGGGTGTGATAAAGAATAATTTATAGTAGTTTCCCCGAAGCTTGGATTTGGTAGTATGGTGAAAGTTGTTTCAAAGCCTGGTCTTGTTTCTTCTGCGCTGTCAGTGCCTGGTATAATAATATAACTTTGTTTTGTGATACTGTCGATAACAGCATCATTCTTCATCGCAGAGAGAGTAACGGTGTACTTACCTGGTTTAGCATATATGTGTTTTGGATTTCGTTCGGTGGAAGTTGATCCATCTCCGAAACTCCATAGAAAGTCGAATGTATTATTAGCAGGAAGTGTAGTGTTTGCAAACGTAACAGTATCTGTTATTTTGAGGTTGGAACGTTTGAGAAGAGTAGTGTTGAAATCTGTTTTAATCGAAACTTTGAGAGAATCGGGAACGTTCCAGACTGCGATATACCCGTATTTATCCCCTGTAGCAATATGTTTCCCGTCAGGAGCAACGGCGAGAGCTGTAGCCCGTGATGCGTCGCGTCCTGTTTCTCGCCGCTGCCCTGCTCGCCACCGCCACCGCGGCGGCGGCCGAGTACACCGCCAAGGTGCCGGTGCTGCGCCGCCCGCTCGCCCAGGGCGACATCATCTCCGGCGCCGACATCGAGATGGTCACCATGCAGTTCGACCGCATCGGCCGCACTGCCGTGCTGTCGCGCGACAGCCTGATCGGGCTCGCCGCCAAGCGCATGATCAACCCGGGCCGGCCGATCCAGGTCGGCGACGTGCAGCGCCCGATCGTGGTGCCGAAGGGCGGCGCGGTGACCATGCTGGTGCAGCTGCCCGGCCTGTTCCTGTCGGCCACCGG
>JACPWH010000186.1 GCA_016197185.1 Ignavibacteriota bacterium | reverse complement strand
ATAGGACGACAACAAGTGTGAGAAATTGTAGTGGATTTCGGTCGCTACTTTTCATAAATCAATAAAGTTTAGGGGGAAAGTTGTAACAAGAATTGTATTGTGTACAGAAAATAAATTCATCTTGATAGATTTATAACGGTGTAGCTTCAATTTTGGATTAACTGCAAATGATTTGGAAAAGAATGTAAGAATCGAATGATAAACAGAAATTTTGATGAAAACAATAAGAAATGTTAAAAAGAGTAAAAATCTTTTTTCTTTTGGTTTCATGAGCTTTATGTGTAGTTTTGTATAATATACTTACTCACTTTGTAACCAAGAACACTCCATATCATCATGAAAACACTATTGATTATTTCATCAATTTTTGTTATGATTGGTTGTAAGACTACAGACTCAACCGATGATTCAACCTCCAACAATGGTATTCCTGACTGTATTACACAGAAAATTAATGCAATAAAAGCCATGGAAGTGAAAAAACCTCCTCTGAGTGTGTGGCAGTTTCAATATAATGGGAGGACTGTCTATTATATTTCTCCGTATTGTTGTGATATGTTTAGCGAACTATATGATAATCAATGTAATTTGATTTGCAACCCTGACGGCGGTTTTACCGGAAGAGGAGATGGAAAGTGTCCTGATTTCGCAGAAAAAAAGACTGATGAAAAATTAATCTGGAAAGATAACAGAACCTATCCTCATATAAGATAAATTTCAATATTTTGCCTAATTCTTAGCCAACATTCTTAAATCCTCTTTTTTACTCCATACATTATTGCAGTAGCTGTTGTTTGCTGTCATACAGTTTTATTTCACTTGAATACTATCATTGAAATATAAAGAAATATTAAATAAAAATCTAAGTTTTTTTAATTCTAAATTTCTTTTTATTTGATAAGCAGTATGTGAACAGCGTTTTTGCAGGATATTTTCGCTTGATTTTATTAACTATACATATCAATTTGTTCCAATATAATTTTTATTGTTTTCTATGAAACTTACCTTTTCTTTATTTGCCTTCCTTGTGTTTTTAGCTCCTGTTTATTCACAACAGAGTGTATCGCCGAATTTCTTTGATATTCAGAAACAATCTTTTGAATATTTCCAAACACATAAATCATCATCTTTACAAGAACAATCCGAATATCCTTTACTTGCAAAGTACCGGAGATGGGAACGGTTTTGGAAACAACGTGTTACACCTGAGGGAAAATTCCCCAACCCGATGATTGTCTATAATGAAACTGTAAAAAAGCAAGCCAATATAAAGAATAAGGATGCAAGTACTCTTACGGCTCCACCTGCAGAGTGGAAACCGAGAGGTCCGTTTGGAGCATCTGTAAACGGGGGTGCCGGACGAGTGAATCGTGTATATATAAATCCTGCATTTCCCAGAGATATATGGGTGGGGACAACTGCAGGTGGAGCATGGAAAAGCAACGACTCAGGAAGAGCATGGAAAGTAAAAACAGATGGAATTCCTGTTTATGGAGTTACGGATATTGCTACCTCACCAATTGACCCTAATACTGTTTATATTGCTACCGGAGACGGAGACGGTGGAAGTGTCACACCAAACATTCAAACTCATAATGGTTATAGTTTGGGAGTGATGAAATCTACAGACGGAGGGAATACATGGAGAACTACAGGACTCAATTGGGAATCAAGTAATGCCTGGCTTATAAGCAGATTAGTTGTTTCCCCCTCGAATCCGATGCTTTTGCTTGCGGCTACAAGTCAGGGGATTTATAAAACCATCGACAGTGGTGCTACATGGACTCTCACGATAGCCGGAAACTTTAGAGACATGGAATACAAGCCGAACGATACAAACACTGTTTACGCAGCCAATGGAAGTGAGATTTACAAGTCAAGAGATCAAGGAACAACATGGTCAAAATTGGGTACGGGTATTCCATTAGGTGCCGGACGTATTGCTCTTGCGGTTAGTCCTGCTAATCCTGAAATGGTATTTGCTGTCACGGCTGATAAAGCAATTTGGGATTATGCCGAATTATACACTTCTACCAATGCCGGGAAAGATTGGCAATTGAAAGCTAACAATCTCAATATACTTGGCAAACAGGGATGGTATAATCTGGCTCTTACCGTATCACCTACAAGTGTTCAAGAAATTTATATTGGTGGAACGAATGTTATCAAATCGACCAATGGAGGAACTTCATGGAAATATATAGCACATGCTCAGGATACAAGTATTGATTATATTCATCCAAATATTCATGATATATGTATTACCAAAGGAAATCCGTCGATAGTTTATGCGGCTACTGATGGCGGTGTGTACCGTACCACAAAAACTGATACTAATTGGATCGATATAAGCAAGGGACTTGAAATTATGGAATTTTACAGAATTGCTTGTTCCGCTGCAAATACAAACTTTATCATAGGTGGATCGGAAAGCAACGGAATAAATAAATTTAAAGATACAGCTTGGACAAAAATCCTTAATTACGATGACGGCATGAACTGTTTGATAGATCCTGTTAACTCAAATAATGTCTATGTTGGTGTAAATAACGGAACAATTTTTCGCTCTACTGATGGAGGAGTGAAGTTTGATACTTTGATCGGTGGTGGCGGAAAAAGTTCAACCATTTGGATTACACCTTTTGTTTTTGACCCTACCAATTCCAAAATTATATATTCAGGATACATAGATGTTTGGAAGAGCAATACGAAAAAAAATACAATTGAAAAATTATCGGAATTTACAGGTAACACATTAAATTATATTGCTGTTGCACCTTCCGACCCAATGAATATTTATACAGGAAATGATGAAAAAATGTACTCCACTACCAACGGAGGGGAAACTTGGAAAGAAATGATTCTGCCTAAATTTGGGAGTATTACCCATCTTGCAGTTTCTCCTTCCAATCCCCGAAGGATATTTGTTACGATTTCTGGATATAGCAATAAAAAGGTGTTTGAATCAATGTATGGAGGGGATGTTTGGACTGATTTATCACAGGGATTACCTTTAATTCCAATTAACTGTATAGTTGCACAAAATTTTGCTCCCGACAGATTATATGTAGGTACTGATGCCGGAGTCTATTATCGTGATAAGAACCTCACTCAATGGGTTGAATATAGTGATGGACTGCCCAAAGTAATTGTAAACGATTTAGTCATCAACTATGCAGCAGGGAAATTACTTGCAGCTACCAACGGGCGAGGAGTATGGGAAGGCAATCTCATTAAATGTGCAGCAAGAACAATGTCTGCCGCTGCACTTCAAGACAGAACTTCAATTTGCGAAGGTGACAGTGTTCAAATATCAGCGGTAGAGGAATTCTTCACCTATAAATGGTCAACAGGGGATACTACCAAATCTATTATTGTTAACAAAGCCGGCGAATATTCTGTAATTGGTACTGATTTGCTGGGATGTTCTTACGCTTCTTCGCCTGTTACTATTTCTATCATTCCTGTTAAGACACCCGAAATAACAGGAGATCATGGAGATTCTACAGCGTGCGACGGAAGCCCGATTACATTGGGGGTCAGTCACGACTTTAGCGGATACAAAATCGCATGGAGTACCGGTGAAACGGGCAATTTCATAAAAGTTACCAAACCCGGTGTATATTTCGTAACTGTTACGAATACTGCTGGTTGTAGTAGAATTTCTAAGGATTTCACGGTTAAATTAGGTACACCTCCTGCCAAGCCTGTAATCTATGTAACAAAAGATACTTTAGTTGCTACGCTTGCAAAAGGCTACCAATGGTATATTGATGGAACAAAAATTCCTGGTGCTACCGAAAAATGGTTTGTTCCTCCAACTGGAAGCATTGGTAAAAAAGCGAAGGTGGAAGTATTTAACGGTACGGGATGTTCTACGATGTCGGATGATTTTGTCATTACCGTTACATCAGTAGAAGAAGAAAAAGTAGAGAAGGCATTACTACTCTTTCCTAATCCTGCCGGAGAAATAATCACACTTGACATGGCTTTGGAAACAGTTGCTCCTATAACTCTTGAAATTACAAATACAGCCGGTGTATCAATGCAAAAATTCGAATTTATGCCCGAAGGATTGACACTCACTAAAAATATTTCGTTGAAGGAATTTCCGATCGGGGCATATATTGTTACTGTGCATTCGGGTGATAAGATTTGGATTAGGAAGATTACGAAGGAGTAAGGGGTGTAGTCATGTTCTTATCCCTAAGTTTAAGTTTACTATTCAGTTAGTTATGGCAACCATTTGGTCTTGCATCCCGACTGGATGGTATTATTATAGTATATCAACACAAACTACAGCAAATCCCGATGGGATTTGCTGT
>JACPWH010000185.1 GCA_016197185.1 Ignavibacteriota bacterium | reverse complement strand
GGGATGTCGGTCGAATTGATTGCTCAAGCACATCGAATAAGCATAGACAGCGTGTATCGCTACCTAGCAGAATATGGGGCTGAGAAGAAAACAGAGCACGATCTAAGAGAAGGAAGTCTCAGCACATTAAGTGAATCGGAGACTAGAGAATTAGTCGAGCATCTTAGGAAAACAACGTATCTCTATGCAAAGCAGGTCTGCGACTACGTCAGGACTAAATATGGTGTTAACTACACCGTCTCAGGGATGACGTTTTGGTTAAAAACACAAGATTTTGTGTACAAAGAACCGATTAAAGTCCCAGGGAAATTGGATCCAGAAAGGCAAGAAGCTTTTATTCAAGCTTATGAAGCTCTAAAAGATTCTCTCAAAGAGGACGAGGAGCTCTTTTTTATGGACGCTGTGCACCCAGAATTCCAATCTAAAGCGGTTTGTGGATGGATAAAGAGCGGAGAAACCAAGACATTGCCAACGACAAGCGCTCAATATCGGATGCATTTTATTGGAGCTTTGGCTCTTGAAGGGATGAAGGTATTTGCTCAAGAGTGTGAGACAGTGGATGCAGATAGCATGATTACGTTTTTCAAAGCTTTAGAAGTATCTTCAGAAGGAAAAACAATCCATATTATTTGCGATAATGGACGCTCCAATAAGAACAAGAAGGTTGAAGAGTATCTTAAGAAGTCAAAAATCACAATATATTATCTACCGCCCTATTCCCCTAATTTGAACCCCATTGAGCGTTTATGGAAGGTGTTAAGAGAGAGGAAAACGTATAACATACGTCTCTCTTAGCAAAGAGAGGCTGGTCAACATGGATGGGGAAAGAAGAGCATTGAATAAACAGCTTTGTAGAGCGCCTTGAACCAAACTAGTTGTTATTCGAAAATTGGGTAGTTTTGCCATGGCTAATTTGACTATCTAAAAAAATGATAGATCAGTGGCTGTTGTGTACTGTTGCTGGCTGATGAGATAATCAGTATAAGCTTCGAGAAGCTTTTTTGTTGTCATCTTTTCTTCTTTTTTTAGAAAAGAAAAGTATAATTTTAAAAAACTCTTTTCGCTTCATTTTGTGTAAGATGAGGTGAGAAATAAAGAGGAGAGATAGCCCTCTATTTAAACCAAGTCCATGGTTGATACCAAGTCCTTTTTTCCAGCTTTAACGCTTGCCTTGTGACGTTTTCGAACAGGGCTTTAGCTATGAAAAGTTTGATTCCAGATAAGTTAAGAGGTTCACTTTTAACAAGGAGAACAGCTCTTTCTAAGGTAAGCTTAAGCAACTGCTTCCTTTTTTCCTGAGGCGCGTCTGCTATAGTCACCTTGTCTAAATCTTTCCAACTAGGTTCTTTGTCATAGAAAGGATTGTGATAAAGGTAATCCTTGTCCTGTTCTTTTGGATAAGGAGAAATGTTTAATATCGAAGGTAATATCTTATAAGTCTGGTTTCTGCCTAAACGAAAGTCGTGTTCCCTCCATCTTTCTTCAAAAAATCCTCCGAACGCAAACAAAGGCTCTCCAGCTGTAAGGCTTTCTTCGCTTGCAATGGCATAAAATTTGACTGGGAATTTTGTATCTAAATTAGAGGCGTTGGTAATTGCAAACACCATGTATGTAAGAAGACTTTGTTTTTTTTCCCGTTCAGAGTCTTGTATTTTTCCAAAAGGAGCTTTATATCGGGAACGAATCCTTTGGAAACTGGCTTCTAGAAAAGCTTTTCTTTCTTCTTCAGATATTAGTTTTTTTCTCTCCTTTAAGATTTTTTGCGACTGTTGCTGAAAGCTATCTAGTTGGCTTGATAAAAGAGCTGAAGAAAGCTGGTTAATGAGTGCTGGAAGTTCATTTATAATATTATCTTGCCATTCAATCTTTGTATTAATATATCCCATTTTTAGCCAATCCCGAGATTTAGATTGCTCAGAAAAAAGAGTAAGTAAGCGAAAAATTTGTTGTAGTAGGGGTTGCGTTTGAGTAGATTTAAGATCTTGTGACGATCTTGTTATACTAGGGTCGATAAGGATAAAGGTCCTATCTTCTGATATAATCCCACCATCCTGTTCTTTGGAAAGAAGAAGGGCTTGTTTTAGTGGCTCGTTATTAAAAATCCCTCCGTCAATATAACCTATTTTTCCTGGAAGGAAGGAAAGAGAATGTGCAAGCGCATAAGGATAATCTTCTTTTGTTCTGTTTACAAATATGGGAGGAAAAGCAATAGGAAAACTTGCACTTGCTATGGCAGTTTGTCCAATATTTTCCCAAAACTTTGGGTCATTTTGATTTTGTTTACTAATTGCAAGTTCAAAAAAATCGGAAAAAAAGGTCGAGGAAAAAGAGGAATTAGAATTGGGAATTTCTGGAGGGTTTGCATAGGGAAAACCATAGTCGATCCCTACTTGGTTAGTTAGACTAAAACCACAAAGCATTGTTTCTGGAGCACATTGTGCCGGAGAAGAATGCATGGAAAAAGAGCTAGGCCCATATAAGCATTTTTCACATAATTCAAATAAGGTGGTGTTGGATAAAACAGCGTTAGTATTATTATTCTGCATAAGAGAAAGGATATCAGCTTCCTTGACCCAAGTTTGATAAAGGGTTGATTTTAGCTTATTATAGTCATAAAAAATGATCTTTGCAGTAAAGGCAGCAATAATACTTCCTGCTGAAGAACCTGTAACTACATCGATGAAAAGCGATTTTCAGGATCTTTCTTATTGTGCTCTTCCAATGCGTAGAGAAGCTCTGTAATAGCACCTGCTTCAAATGTCCCTAAGGAAACGCCACCAGCAATGACTAAAGTAATTTTTTTTAACATAATACTTTGTACACGACAAAAATTTAAATTGGTGAAAACAACTCGTTGAAAAGTGATCATATCTCCTTAACTGATCAAAGCTTAGGAGAGGCTATGAGACACATCAACGAGTTGCAAGAAACATTATTTAAATTTTTCCCATGGAATAAAGCAAGAATCGCCTTTTTAGCTCAAATTATT
>JACPWH010000227.1 GCA_016197185.1 Ignavibacteriota bacterium | reverse complement strand
CTACACTTTGTGTATTAGCCCCTTGGCTTGAAACAATTACAGAACCACTGTGAGTTCCTGCAGCCGATGGATTGTATCTTACATATACAATGGTAGTAGATACTGTTCCAGCTGTTGGAGCAATAGATAATGAATTGGTAAATCCTGATCCAGAAGTTAATGAAATTTCAAAATTGGTAGGAGATGTAATACTCAAATTACCAATTAAGTTTAAACCACTCACCGCAATAGCCTGAGCTGCAGATGGTGTTCCCACTTGCGTAGAGAAAGTTGCAGATACATTGGTAGAGGTTACTACCGGCCCAGCAGGCAAGGTAGCTGTTCCGCTTACACTTACACTTACTGAAGTAGCACCCGCAGAAACATTATCTACATTACCACTATGGCTTCCCGCTGTAGTTGGATTGTAACGAACATATACTACTCCGTTATTCACTTTTCCTGATACAGGATTAAAGTATACAGATCCAGCAAATCCTGTTGTTGAACTCAATGATACTTGAAAATCAGCAGGAGCTGAAACCAACAGCAATCCAGTTAAATCAGTACCAGTAACCGTATATATTTGTGGTGTAGATGGTGTGCCTACTTGAGTTGAAAATGCCACCAATGAATTGGTAGAAGTAATAATCACAGGAGTTACACTGCCAGTTGTAGAACCATTGACCAATACATTTTGAGTAACAGCATTGGTTGAAGTACAACTAATACTTCCAGCATGTGAACCAGCAGCAGAAGGATTATAACGAACATATATAGTTGTTGTATTTACCGTTCCTGAAGTTGGATTTAAACTTAAGCTACTAGCATAACCAGAACCAGAACTTAAAGAAACTTCATACTGGTTTGGTGCAGTAATAGCAATGTTAGCTGTTAAATTTGTGCCTGAAACTGTGAAGTTTTGAGCAGAACTGGGCGTTCCAACACTAGCTGCAAATGCATTTAATGATGACACACTGGTAACAATTGTTGGTGTAGAACTACCAGCAGAAGCAGTGCCCGTTAATGATACTGTTTTAGCAGTAGCACCAGTAGATATACAATTAATATTCCCGTTATGAGATCCAACAGCTGTTGGGTTATAACGAACATATATAGTTACTGCATTGACAATACCAGAGGATGGAGCCAAAGAAACACTACTACCAAATCCAGTGGTTGAACTGGTAGAAATCTCGTATTGAGAAGGAGCTGTTACATCTATATTTGAAGACAAGTCGCTACCAGAAACTGTAAAGTTTTGCACCGAACTTGGCGTTCCAACTGTTGTAGCAAATGCATTTAGAGATGACACACTAGTAACAATGGTTGGTATTGGATTACCAGTTGAGTTTCCACTTACTGCAACATTTTTCGATGCTGCTCCAGTAGAAGAACAAACTACATTGCCACTATGAGAACCAGAAGCAGCAGGATTGTATCTCACATATACTGTTTGATTGTTTACCTTACCACTGCTAGGTGTAAATGATACACTACTTCCAAATCCAGAATTACTGCTAGTAGAAACTTCAAACTCTGACGGTGCTGTCACAACTAAATTAGCCGTTAAGTCATTACCATTTACAGTAAAACCCACAGAGCTACTTGGTGTTCCAGCATTTGTAGTAAAAGCATTCAACACACTTACAGAAGTAATAATCACAGGGGCTGGAACTCCCGTTGTACCATTCACCGCTACATTCTGTGTAGTTGCACCAGAAGAAGTACAGCTTATATTTCCACTATGCTGACCAGCCGCAGATGGGTTGTATCTAACATATATTGAAGTCGTAGCAACACTTCCTGAGATTGGTGTTAAGTTCAAAGAAGAACCATATCCACTTCCTGAAGAAATAGAAATTTCAAAAGAAGATGGAGCTGACAAACTTATATTACCCGTCAAATATTGACCAGATATAGTGAAACTTTGAGCTGAAGATGGCGTACCTACAGTAGTTGTAAATGTAGATAAATTAGCAGTAGTATATATGATTGGTGTATTACCAGAGCCGCCACTAGTGCTAGTTACAGGATCTACTTGTTGAAATCCTTGTGTTAGGGTGATTCCACCTGCCGTATTAGTTGTAATACCTCCTGCTTCACCAACAGTGAAGGAGATTTGAACACCACCTGCCTGAGCATGAACACCACCCGAGCTTATGACCGAGGGGGTGAACATCTGAGCATTGATGCCAAAGGCGAGACAAAAGCTCAGAAAGATTGAATATATAATTTTATTCATCATTATTAAAAATTAAATGGATGATGATTACAATTTGATCAATGGCTTGGTTGATTCTAATTTCAACAACTCAAAAATATTATAGTTAGATTCTGCAGCTGGTTGAGAAGGAACTCTAGTTAATGATGAAATGCTCATTGATTTAGGTTTACCAAACAATTCTGGATGTATATATCTTCCTTTTTCTTCACCTTTTTTCTCTACTTCGTCTTTTATTCTGTTTGCATTAGCCCAAGCATCTTGTCTGATACCTGTTACTTGCCAGCTTACTTTTATGTTTGGTTGATTGGTTTTGATCACAAATTGATTGTCTTTTACCTCTTCGAAAACAATAGCTTGAGCAAAAGAACCAATCACTGTTAATTGATAACGAAACTCTTTATTTTCTGCCATGAAATAAGTTGGTAAACTTACTACAGCTGTGCCGTTTGCGTCAGTAGTGATGTTGCCATTGTATATATTCATCATATCAGGACTTTCAACAAAACTGTGAATTAAGTATTTGTTAGCAGGATCTAATGGGTGATCAATTTTAAAAGATCCACCAGCTTTAGATAAATTTCCAGTAGTTGTTACATCACCATCAAAATACCCAGCAAAAGTACCTACACTGCCCGAACCAGTAACATTTGAATTAACTCCAATAACATAACTTGGTGAAGATCCACCTTGATCGGCATAAGCCAAGACTCCAGTGGTAACAGCACTTCCTCCCAAACCATAACCAGTAACTCCACTGTTATACGCACCTGAATTATCATTAGCTACACTTGTAATACCTGTGCAAGCCTTGGTATTTCCAATATTATAAGACCCAATAGCAGAAGCAAATATACCTTGTCCATCATTAGACGAGAATACACCACCAGCATTGGTTCGTTGATAAACGCTAGTTAATGTTCTATGTGTAACTACTTGTGCCAATCCTACAACAGCTAAAGCGTTTGTATCTCCAGTCGCTTGAAAATATCCACCATAGTTATTACCGTAAGCTCCTGTTACACTCCCTCTTACTCCTATTTTAGTTCCTTTAGATCCTGAAGTTGCAGTCACACGACTCCATGATCCATAATAGTTAGAATCATTAGCATTCAAAACTTGGCTTACTGAACCTATCCAACCACCTTCAAAACTTCCACCAATTCCATAAGAATCTTGTGGTCTAGATTTACCCAAAACACCTGTCGCATCATATTGACCAGAGTTAGTGAATAAACCTTGCAAACCAACAGAACTGTTTGAACCATTGGTGTTTTCAAACAACCCAGCAATTGTACCACTACTAGTTACTGTGAATTTGTTATTAGCATTAGGGCTTGTTGTACCTATTGCCACACTAGTTCCATTGTCATAGATAGATGAATTGCCTATGGCTGTAGAACCTGTAAACTTACTTACATAGTTGGTAGTTCCACTTCCTGAAACTCCTGAACTTGATCCACTACCAGATTTTTCAGCATATAATGCATAAGGAACACTCATCATTTGAGTACTACTTAAAGTAGTGTAGCTGCTACCATTATTAGTATCTACTTCTAACTTTAAAAACTTGCTTCCTCCACCCCAATTGATAGAAGAAAAAGTTCCTGTTTGTGCAGTCCCACCTCCAATTATTAAGTTAAATAAGCCGAATTGGTTGGTAGACACAGAATGTTTCTCAACATAATCAGCTGATCCAGAAGCTGAACCTGCTAATATACTGATTCGCACGCCAATGGTTTTATTGCTCATAACCACTCCAGAAGAGCTCCTAGCAACAGCTTGGTAATTGATACCACTTGGTGCTTGTGCGTACATCGAATATGTACAAGCCATAAACACCATCATAAATAAAATTTGTTTAATTTGTTTCATAAAATTGATTGATTTGTACGCAAATGTATTAAACAAATTTAACTTTACCTTGTTAAATTTTTTTGACAGTGAACTGATTTTCAAATGAGATTTGAGCTAAATACTGAACCTTTAGGGATACAAAAAACCATAGTTCTAAATCTAAAATATAATCCTAATTTTGCAGAGCAATGAAAATTGATATACATGCTCATATTCTGCCAGAAAAATGGCCCGATTTAAAACAGAAATATGGTTATGAAGGATTTATTTACCTAGATCATCATAAAAAAGGAGCGGCCAGAATGATGAAGGACAATGGGCAGTTCTTTAGAGAAATTCAAGAAAATTGTTGGAATCCAAATGTGATTATTGAAGACTTGGATAAACATGGTGTAGACAAAATGGTTTTATGCACAGTGCCTGTCTTGTTCAACTATTGGGCTAGACCGCACGACACGCTCGATTGGAGTATGTTTTTAAACGACCACTT
>JACPWH010000226.1 GCA_016197185.1 Ignavibacteriota bacterium | reverse complement strand
GGTGTTGTATATTTTTTATCTTTAACAATATACGTACTAGAGTCTTCGGTACTACCGTACACAGGACTTAAAAGACTCTTAACAGTAGTTCTTATCCAACTACTAGTGGTTACCACTTTATATTTTTGTTTAAAGTAGTCTACAAATATACGTTATACTAAAAACATACCAAATTAATCTTAAACTATATGCAAACTTTCATCGCTTTATACCTTGCTCCAACATCCGTTATCACTGAATGGATGAAGACAGACCCTGCTGTGCGTGAAGCCGCAGATAAGAAAATGCGTGAAGACTGGGACACGTGGATGGCAGCACACGGGAGTATGATTAAAGAAACTAAAGCAGGGGGTCAAACTAAGCGTGTTACTAAAGACGGGGTAACAGATACTAAGAATGACATTATGCTCTATTCTATAATCGAAGCAGAGTCACATGAAGCTGCAGCAGAAGCATTTGTTGGACATCCACACTTCGGTATTCCAGAGGCATCAATCGAAATCATGGCGATCAGGTCAATGTAAAACATACAATGAGAAGAAAATTTTTAATCATCTCACTTATCATAGTTGCTGTACTACTTGTTTGTGGTGCAGGAGTGTATACATATACATATTTAAAAAAGAATTCTTCTACACAAGCAAAAGACGAACAAGGTTATGTGATTAAAGAAGGGAAGGTATATTATCGTACCACCATGGATGTAAGTGACGGAGCAGACGGCTACCACACTATAGTAAACGACCAGGAACTAAAGGGAGTTAATGCAAAGACGTTTACTATGCTTGATCCGTACTGGGCAAAAGATGTGGCTAATCTTTATTACATGGGACAAACTGTGGTAGCACAAAAAGATACCGCACCCATAGATCTCTCTACTTTCTCTTTAATTCAAGGGGTAAATGGTATTGGAAGAGATACTCATTTTGTTTATCTCGCATCTCCAAATCAAGATGGTTGGGTATATAAAATAGTGGCGAAAGCTGATCCAGCGACATTCGCTTTTGTAGAAGGTGGACACTACGCAAAAGATAAGAAAAATCTTTATTACCTTGATCTACCGTTTGATATTAAGAAAATTGAAGGTGCTGATGGACCAAGTTTTGTTGTACTTGGTCAGTGTGCGGCAGTAGAGGTGTCACGTGCGTATTATGGATGGGATGCAAAATCTGTAATTGCAGGTGACAAGGTTTTACAGGGAATAGATAGGGATTCATTTAGAATCGTTGCTAGCTATGACAATGGAGCAGATGGTATGTATGTTGCCGGAAGCTATGCAGTGGATAAAAACCATGTCTACAAAAACTGTGGCGAGATTGTACCTACGGGAAATCCAAAAACTTGTAGTTCAAATAACCTTAAGGCTTGCGAATAGTACTTTACCAATTCTTTCCATCAAAAGGCATTAGATTAAGTTTATCTAACTCAATACCTTGTAGGGCTCGCACATTAATAGCGACTGTATCATTGCCTTCTTTATCTTTTCCTCG
>JACPWH010000225.1 GCA_016197185.1 Ignavibacteriota bacterium | reverse complement strand
TTCAAGTCAACAATTTACTTCTTTAGAATTAGACCGATAGAAGTATTATTCCGGTTTTTTACCTTTTTGAGCAACTAAAGCCGGTGCTTCTGCTCCTGCAGCTGCTGTTTCTTCTGAACGAGGAGCAACAACAGTAGCAACAACCATATCCGGTTTTCCAATTAGAGTAACATTTGGAATTGATATATCACTCAAATGAATTGAATGTGCTATAGTAAGATTTGCAACATCAACTTCAATATGCTCGGGTAAATCTTTTGGCAAGCATGAAACACGTACTTTGTGCATGATATGCTCCAATACACCACCGTCACGAACACCAACAGCCAATCCGTGAAGAGTTACTGGAATTTCAACATCAATTAAAGCATTAGCATCCACACCGAATAAATCGAAGTGGACAATTTTGTCTGATACCGGGTCGAAAGAAATATCTTTCAATACACAATCATACGAAGCACCGCTAACATTCAATTTGACAATTTTAGCATCTGCAGTATAGACAATTGGACGCATAGAAATCGGATGAACTGCAATTGGAATTGCAGCAGAACCGGTACTATAATAAACACCGTTTATCATACCGCTTTTACGGACAGCTTTTGCAGCTTTTTTACCCGTTGCGCGGGGTTCTGCATTCAAAATAACTTCACTCATAGTATATGCTCCTTAAAAAGAATTTCCAACTTATTTTTTTTGTAAAATCAATGGTCACGATTAACGAACAATTTCAAAAAGCGAGCTTATTGAAGCGTTGTCATGTGTCCGAACAATTGCCTCAGCCAATAGTTCAGCAATTGATATAATTTCAATTTTGGGTGAATCCCAATTCCCCGGCATAGTATCTGTTACAAACACCTTGGATACTGCATCACTGTTGTTAATTTTTTCGATAGCCGAACCTGAAAAAACTGCATGAGTACATACACCCATTATCTTTGCAGCTCCTTTGCTCTTCAATGCTTCTGCACATTTTACAAAAGTTGAGCCTGTATCAATCAAATCATCAACAATGATAACATTTTTATTTTGAACATCACCGATGATGTTCATCACTTCTGCCACATTGTGTGCAGGTCTGCGTTTATCAACTACTACTAAATCTGCATTAAGTCTGGTAGCATAAGCTCGTGCTGTTTTCACACCGCCTACATCAGGCGAGGCGATAGCTAAATTATCAAGATTCTCGTTCATCAAAGTTTTAACCAAAACAGTTGATGCATATAAGTGATCCAACGGAATATCAAAGAACCCTTGAATTTGCGGTGTATGCAAATCCATTGCAATTACCCTGTCAGCCCCGGCTTCCGTTAATAGATTTGCTACCAACTTTGCAGTAATTGAAACTCTGGGTTGATCTTTTCTATCCTGACGAGCATAAGAGAAATACGGAATAACTGCGGTTATACGTTTAGCGGAAGCTCGGCGAGCTGCATCTATCAAAATTAACAACTCCATCAGATTATCGGATGGAGCTTGAGTAGATTGTATAATAAATAGATCGACACCGCGAACATTCTCTTCGTACTTTACCCAAATTTCACCGTCGCTAAAATTTTGGATATTTACCCCTCCGAGAGACTGACCGAGTACTGCTCCGACTTTCTCTGCAAGAGGACGATTTGATCGTCCTGAAACTATTGTGAACTCAGACATAGATTGGAAGAGTTATTTTATTCAGCTGATTTTTTGCTGGGGCGGCAGGGATCGAACCTACGAATGACGGAACCAAAAACCGTTGCCTTACCACTTGGCGACGCCCCATCTCATCCTCTCTTTTTCTTAAATTTTTCCTGAAAGGATTACAAATATAATTTTCTTTTGTTTTTTGAGCAAACTTTTTCTTTGTTTTCGCATCATTTTTTTCAATTCATTCATTTTTCATTCGGTAAGTGAACGCACTGTTCTATTATAGTTATAGTAGATCATCATAGACCAAAACACTCTGCTTGCCACACTTTGCCAACAAGCTCCAATCAAACCGTAATATGATACCAATAATACACTTGACACTACGTCGAATATTGTACAAACGATTGAGATTTGCTTTGTCCATATCCCCTTTCCATGTGCTGAAACAAACAAGTTAAAAGGCTGGTAAAATCCTTGAAAAAAACCTGCAAGAACCAATGGCAGCATAAGAGGAATAACTTCAATGTATTTTGATGATGCTACCAAATGGATTAGCATAGGTGCTCCAAAATAAATTCCTCCTCCTAATACTGTTAAGATTATAATATTTATCAAAATTAAACGGTTTTTGAGCTTTTTTTGGGTACTGAAATTTTTAAAAAGAGATGAAGAAATAGATTGGGAAGCCATTACCATAGGAGCTGACAAGCTCCCTCCAACTGAGAAGTATGCAGATGATGCAGTATTATTTAGATATGGAATTAGAACACTTGTAAGGTTAAAAGCCGGAGAAGCTAATGCTCTTCCAATATATATGTGTAATCCGTACTCTCTGATTTCTGTTTTAAGTGCAGGGATATTGTGTTTCCAACGTGCAAACGATGGTTTTAGAGCATAAATCGCAATAAGCCCACTTACACCCATTGAGCCAAGATTTAGTAATAACGACAAGGTAGAGTTAACAGAGCAAAAGAGAATTGCGATCCCCAAGCTGGCAGTGTAAAGAAATTTCGAGAGTACAGTGTACATTGAGAGTTGATATATTTTTCCAGATCCTTGGGCTGTTTCCTGAAAAAAAAACTGCAATGGATATACCCATGCAAGTAAACTTGCAAGCGTCATTACTTGACGAATTTGTTCACTCGAATACACAAACGGCAAAAAAGCACTGCCAAGTGTCATGAGTATTGAAAAAAGAATAGATATAAAAAACACCATTATGAGTAGTGTTCCATACATTTCTCGTGTTTGCTGTTCTGTTTTACATGTTGCCAACAGACGCGCACCGGAAGCAAAGACACCGAATTCGAAGAACATATACATGAATGTAAAGATTGCAAGAGATGCTGTTACAATCCCGTATTCTTGAGGTCCTGAAAGATTATTGGTGTTGAGTTTTTGGGTTGCGAATGAAAAAATTATTCCTAAAAGTTGAGAAAAATACAGTACAATTGCCTTCTTTGATTCGGGAGTACTGATAATTTTCAATATATTACCGTAACTAAGTTTTTTGGTTATTGCAGAAAGAGCGTGTATTTTTGTTTTGTTCATAATAGTAAACATCATTCATTACTAATTTTCTAATGGCTAACAACGCATCACTTCACCGAATAGTTATTTCGCTTGATTACGAAACATGGCATCCGAGCGTTCCCTCGGGTAAACGAATTGATTGGGAGGAGACAGTTATCACTCCAACTAATCGTTTGCTTGAAATTTGCAACAAGTACAACGCAAAACTTACTATTTTCTTTGAAATCGGAGAATATTACTGGCTGAAAGAAAATCGTCCTGAGACTGCAGTTGCAATCGAAAATCAATTGAAAGAAGTAATTGCAACCGGACATGATGTTCAACTTCATATACACACAAGCTGGTTGCCGGAAACAGGTGCGAGTTACAATCCAATTACTGATACTTGGTTTTGGGATAACCGTTACCAAAAGCTCCATGATTATCCGTTTGGAATAGAAAAATTACTAAGACGTTGCAAAAACGATCTTGAGGCACTTCTGCAACCAATTAATCCTGATTACAAAGTTACTACATTTCGGGCGGGTGCTTATCAAATCCAACCATCGAAACAAATTGTAGATGCACTTCTTGCCGTTGGAATTGAAGCTGATTCGTCAGTATGGAAGGGAGGGTATCAGCCTGAACGGGGGAATGATTTCCGTATGGCTTGGTCAGGACAGCCGTATTTTGCAATTTCTGAAAATATTAACGTTCCTTCTTCTAACGGGAACAACTCCATACTGGAATTACCAATTTCCACAGCCTATATTAGGAAGTCGTTTCAAGGAATTAAAGCACCTTTTAAAAAGATACAACGATGGTTTTTTGAGGATCAGAGCTTTGAACAGATGAAGTATATATACGAGAAGACATCTGACTTCATTTCTGTAACACCATCTTTATTTGTAATGATAGGGC
>JACPWH010000179.1 GCA_016197185.1 Ignavibacteriota bacterium | reverse complement strand
GGCAATTTGGAGATAGAAGATGCCATCATCTTTGAGCAATCCCGAAATTTGTTTCATGAATTTTGTGAAATTCTTAACACCTACATGTTCAGCCATTTCTAAGCAAGATACTCTGTCGTATTTATCAGCAGGGATACTACGATAATCCATACGGTTCACGCGCGCTCTTGATTTTACTCCCCAACGGTCAATCTGAGCATTTGCATAGTCAGCACCCGCTTGAGCAATAGTGATTCCTGTTGAGTCTGTTCCATAATATTTGGCTGAATGTGCTACAAGTGTTCCCCAGCCACATCCGATATCTAAAAGGCGATGACCTTTTTCAAGTTGCATTTTCTGACATACTAAGTCGAGTTTCTGATCCTGAGCAGTTTCAAGGTCTTCGTGTCCTGTTTTGAAAAATGCTGAAGTATAAATCATCCTATCACCCAAGAATGATCCGAAAAAATCATTACCACGGTCATAGTGATCTCGGATAACACGTTCGTCTTGCTTCTTTGAGTGGATTGTTACTTGAGGAATAAATTGTCCGAAAAGAAATTTCAGGTGATGACCTACATATTTGTAATTGAAGAAATGAGTACGGTTTTGAAGTAGTTTTTGAATATCGCAGGTTACATCTACACGTCCATTCATGTAATCTTCGATAAAGGTTGTAATCGGAACTTTTACGCCATTTTTATAGCGTGAACTTACGCTGTTATCCCGGACAACCACTAAATCCAAGATGTTTTTCGATTGAATTGACTCAACTCCCATAGATATTTTCCCTACTGATACATTGTGAAAAAAAATTGTTGGTACAATTTACCTTATTTTTTACAATAAAAAATCAAAAAAGCAATTGAAAATAAAAATTTGCTGAGTTTTTTGTAATTTTTGGCAGATTAGTGCACGAAACTCATCGTAAATACATAAAAAGTTCAATACTTTACGAAAAAGTAATTTATAGCGTTGAAAAAAAATGACCTGAATTTTGATGGAAATTCTTACTGCAAAGAGCAAATATTCGTAATTATCGCTTTATAGGTTTCATAAATGAAATGATTCTTCTCGTGTCAATTTCCCAAAAAATTGGTAGAAATTTCGGTGAAATCTTTGAGTTTGATCAGGTGTTTAAGGTGAATGTTTTTTTTCGAGACAATCGTTTTTTTTGAAAAATTTTCAAAAAAGTCAGACCCTAAGCCTTCGGCTATAACACAAAGAATAGCACTTCGATTATCTGAAGTCATAAGTCTTTTGACAAGAAAAAGCAAATCGCTTCAATTGTTTTCATACTGTATCTGAGTCAATAATTGGAAAGATACTTGTACACTAAACATCCCTTGTTAACATAGTTAAAGTACTGGACACAATTAATTTATAATTGAATCTGTAGATATAGAACTAAGAATTTGACAAGTATTTGTATGCTTCCGGGCAGGTTCATGATGTCAGATATGGAATGTCACACTGAACTCGCCCGGAAGGGTTCAAATACTTGCCAAATGGCAGCTCGTGAAATTTAAATAATTATGTCATTCTTAATATAGCAGACCGTGTTAAATCATTGTACAATCAACTTCTTTGTAATCTGATATTTTGAGAACTGAATTTTTATCAGATATAATCCGCTTGTGAAATGTTCCAAAGATATGACCGGCGAGTAAGTGTTTGACGCATACACCTTTTCACCATAAGAGTTATAAATACTTATTGTGTGAATATCGTTCAGTTTCATAGTATTGTCAAGTGATATGTTCAATGTATTACCGGCAGGATTTGGATAGGTGGAGATTCGGTCATCTTCAGTTTTGGTTTCCGAGACAGAAGATGTTTTTGTGACAGTTTTTCGGACGATAACTTCGTTATCCAAAATAAGATTTGTGCTCCATATAAACTGAGCATCATTGGATGGATTATCAAATTGAGCAGTAAAGTTAGTGTATGACTTCTTGTTATCAACACCTACCATCGAATTTGCGAACGTTGATGCTGCCGGCCAACTCGAATCATCAAAATCTGTATTCATCCATGTAGTTGGAACTGCCCAATGGAGAGCATAATATTTGCTTCCGTCATTAGAATCTTGAGTAGTGCACTTATCTGATAAACGCATTGAACCATTTTCAGTTGGGCATGATAAATCGATAATTGGAGAAGTGTAAAATGTTTGAGCCTTCCAATCAGCCCCTGTTGTAGCTAATATATTCGGCGGTACATTCTCATCATAAAAAACTGCAACCATACCACCGTCTCCATCGTGATGTGGAGTTCCACCCATTGCTTCAGTCCCAATGCCTAAATTCTCTTCCCAATCAACCAGATGCATGGCAATTGTAAACGGCATTTTTACTCTAAAGCGAACGATACTGGAATTGAAAGGTGTATAAGGGACATTATCTTTCCCAATCTGTTTCCCGTTTACATACATTTCAAAATAATTATCGGCAAAGATAAACCCGGTAACTACTTCACCAGTTGAATCAATTGTAATAACATCCGAGCCGTCAAGTTTAGAAAGGGCAACACCTGCTGTAGGATATTCAAATCCTTTACATTCATTATAGAGGTCTGATGCAAATGGAAACTTAAAGTCCATGTATTGTACAACTGCAGGGACAGTCCAAACTGTATTATCGGTTGCGGTAATTGTACCGATTGCTCCTTTCCTTCCACCGGTACATTCATAGAGATTAGGAGTTACAATTGTTGCCACTCCTTGAGTGACTGATGCAGTACCAGTGTATTGCGCTTTAGCACAAATTGGTATAGCCAACAATAAGAGACAGACGATTTTTCCTGTCAGGTTGTAACGAGGTGTCATAAGTTTATGCGATTATTGAATAATAAGCTATTAGAAATAGTATATTTCCCAAACTGAACTTTCACAATATACACCTTGTGTCAAATTATTAATATCAATTTTTTGACACAAAAACAAATCAAGTGAATTCAGCCTTGTCTCGGATATTTAGCTCATAGATCTGATAATTTCCTCTGCACTTTCAAACCAATAAAGACTACCGCGTATGGTAGGGATACTCTCAATCACCACACAGCATACACTTGAAGGTGAAAAACCATAGACGCGATCAGCATTGTTTGCGCATAAAGCGGTTGCAAAATCACTAACAGCCGGTTCGTGACTTACAATCATTATTGATTCTGCACCTGAATGCTCCATGAGAATTTCTTGCAATAATGCTGGAGTCGAATTTGGTTTCAGTCTGTCATCTACTTCTACTATAGATGGAGGATTTAAACCTGCTGCTAATAAATCTGCAGTTTGCTTTGCCCGTAAATAAGGACTTGTAATAATTGCATCAGGGTGTACTCCTTTTTTAAAAAGTGCCTTTCCAAGTTGACTTACAATTGTTTTACCTTCCTCTGTTAGGGAACGGTCTCTATCTTGCATAAACCCGTTGGGTCTTTCGGCAATTCCATGCCGAACGATATATAATAACATAATATTCTTCAGAGATTGTATAACTTCACGTGTTTGAATCTATCGACACAGAAAAGGAATGCTTTAACTGTTCACAACAAATTTAAGCAAAAAATAGCGTGAATGAATTTCCGACAAATCCAAAAAGTAATTGAAAACAGATGCTAATGCTCCAAAAACCAAACCTTCATGATAAAAATTTGACGTATTTTTGTATCTATAAAAGAGAGATTTACTCATCTACGAAAGTAATTACAAAGAATGATAGAACGTTATACCCGTCCCGAAATGGGCAAAATATGGAGCGAACACAATAAATATGCTATTTGGCTTGAAATTGAAATTTTGGCATGTGAGGCACAATCGAACCTTGGGATAATCCCGCAGGAAGCTGTAAAAGAAATTAGAGAGAAAGCTCAGTTTGATGTAGCAAGAATCCTTGAAATCGAAGAAACGACCAAGCATGATGTTATTGCATTTCTTACGAATGTTGCCGAATATGTAGGTCCGGTTTCGCGGTTTATTCACTTGGGTATGACCTCGAGCGATGTTCTTGATACTTGTCTTGCTGTTCAATTGAAACAGGCAGGAGAGATTCTTCTTGCAGATTTATACCGTTTGGAAGAAGTACTTGCCCGCCGCGCTAAGGAATTCAAATATACGCTTTGCGTTGGACGCTCACATGGGATTCATGCAGAGCCAACCACCTTCGGACTTAAACTTGCCTTATGGTATGAAGAATGCAAACGGAACATTGAGCGTATGAAGTACTCACTTGCGACCATTTCAACAGGAATGATCAGCGGGGCTGTAGGAACATTCGAACATCTTTCCCCTAAGGTGGAAGAATATGTTTGCGAGAAATTGGGCTTGAAACCCGAACCTGTTTCAACGCAGGTTATTCAACGCGACCGTCATTCAGAGTTTTTGGCAACACTTGCAATCGTCGGCTCATCCCTCGAAAAAATAGCGATGGAAATCCGCCATTTGCAGCGTACTGAAGTATTGGAAGCAGAGGAGTTCTTCTCAAAAGGCCAAAAGGGAAGTTCGGCAATGCCCCATAAACGTAATCCGATTGTTTCTGAAAGAATTTGCGGTTTGGCGCGGTTGCTCCGCGCAAATTCGATGGCAGCACTCGAAAATAATGCTCTCTGGCATGAACGTGATATTTCGCACAGCAGTGTTGAGCGCGTAATATGTCCTGACTCGACGATTACGCTCAATTATATGCTTCACCTTGCAATTAATTTGGTGGACAGATTATTAGTCTATCCCGAAAATATGCTTCGCAATATCAACATTACTCATGGTTTGGTATTCTCACAAACTATTATGCTTGAACTTGTTCGCAGAGGTATTACCCGTGAAGAAAGCTATGCACTTGTCCAACAAGCAGCAATGAAAACGTGGGCTGAACGACGACCTCTCCTCGAGACACTACAAGAGAACGAAGAGCTTATGAAACTTATTAATGTAGATGAGCTTGGAGAGATATTTACATCAGGAAATAAGATATTCCCGAGTGTGGATTATATATTTGAGAGATGCGGGTTGTAAACCTTAGTAGGTTTCTAAAGAAGAATTAAAACATTGAGATTTATAGTCTTTCAATTGTTTGAAAATAATGCATATTAGTGATGGTATAATGTAACTTGTTAACATTAATAATCATGTCATCCTGAACTTAATTCAGGATCTTCGTTGATGTTCAGTCGTGCTATTTCTAACGTACTAACGGAGATGCTGAATCGAGTTCAGCATGACAATGTTTTCTCTTTTTTTTGTCAATCAAGGATTTAAATCCTATTGCTTCAACCAATTCGACGAAAATTATTCTTTCTTTACATCACTTTTCCTCAACAAATCCATAAAATTCTTTCGTCAAGTCCGAAAAAGGGTGCAATTTTGTAGTCGAAAATAGTTACAGTATCAATAACAAAGTCTATTTCAAGGAAAAAAAGCAATGATTATTGGAGTTCCCAAAGAGATTAAAAATAATGAAAACCGCGTGGCGTTAACACCCGGTGGAGCAGAGCTTCTAAAGCATAACGGACATACAGTTATCGTTGAAACAAACGCAGGTTTGGGCAGCGGTTTTTCGAATGAAGAGTATATCAAAGCAGGAGCGGAAATTATCGGAACTGCAGCAGAAGTGTATGCTAAAGCCGAAATGATTATGAAAGTAAAAGAGCCGATTGCTCCTGAATACGGACTTATCCGCGAAGGTCAGGTACTCTTTACCTATTTCCACTATGCAGCTTCTCGTGAACTTACCGAAGCGATGCTTAAAGCAAAACCGATTACAATAGCTTATGAAACAGTTCAAAAATCCGACGGTTCGCTTCCGCTCTTGATTCCGATGAGTGAAGTGGCAGGACGCATGGCTCCCCAAGAAGGTGCAAAATACTTGGAGCGTCCTATGGGCGGTCGTGGTATTCTTCTTGGTGGTGTACCCGGAACCGAACCTGCCAATGTATTGGTATTGGGTGGCGG
>JACPWH010000178.1 GCA_016197185.1 Ignavibacteriota bacterium | reverse complement strand
CGGGACACAGGATGTAAATTTGAATCGAACAGCAGAATGTAGAAAAGCCCTTCCATTATAGAAGGGCTTTTTTGTTGGTAGTATTTGTAGATAATAAATGGATTAACACGATGAATCGGTAAAAACCATTATTCTATATGAATTCTATTATAATAATCAATAGAATTACGATTTCTTCTGCCGAACAACAAACACAGGACAATTGGCTTTTCGAAGAACCTTCTCGGTTGTACTTCCGAAAAGGAAATGCTCGAACCCGCCACGACCATGAGTAGCAATACAAATCAGGCTGATAGCATTATCATCAGCATATTGCAAAATCTGCTCGGATGCTCTTCCGTGAAGTATTGCAGACTTCACCGTATAGCCTGCTTCGCTTAAATCTTTGCTAAAACGGTCAATTTCATTTTGAGCTGCCTTTACATATTCATTTTCCACATCAATAAATCCGACACCTGTATAACCCCAATCCACAGGATAAACGACAGGTTCGATAACGTGTACCAAATGAATGACAGCATTTAGCGGCTTTGCGAGTTCCTTTGCATAGCTCAAAGAATCATCAGCGTGAGGAGAAAAATCCGTAGGAATAAGAATAGACTCTATTTTGAACATAAAATACCTCTTTCATAAAAATTGAAAATTTATGACTTAACATTCGTTGGGTTTTAATAATACAAATTTCCACATTTTTTTTCCCTGATACAATGATTTTTATCAGTTTTTAATAAATATATAGGATAATCTTATCAACGTTTGAAAACTATCACCTCACTATCTGTGATTCCTTTCATATTTCAGTTAAAATTCATCGTTGTAAAAGTACTCAGGCTGATTGTTTGGGATTAATTATTTGAGTTTAACATTCACCCCTTTATTAAATTCACCATCACGCATATTGTTTCATAAAGATTTAATATGTTTGCACTAACCACATAAGCCAAACGTATGTTTAGTAAAACATTCAATTTATAAGTATGAAACGATTGCCATATTTTTTCTTTATAGTATTGCTGTCGCTTGGTTGGATATCTTCTGTAATACAGACTAAAGCTCAACTTCGCCTATTTGCACCCAACGGAGGAGAAACCTTAATCTCAGGTTCAAGTTTCCAAATCCGTTGGGGTGGAGTAAATTTTACAGATTCGGTTACTATTGATTATACAACTGATGGAGGTATCAATTGGAATCTTATCAAGAGCAATGCTACAGGAGTATCATATCTGTGGAATCCTATTCCTTCCCTCATCGGTTCAAAATGTCTTGTTCGTGTTAGCAAAGGCGGCACTGTTGGGAGCAGATTACTTCTTCTGAAACCGAAAGATCAAACAGACAATAAGAGAGGCGGGTATGTAGAATTCAGTCCTGATGAAACACGCGCTCTAACCTCAAACGGAAATGAGGTCCATTTATACGATGCAGTTACCGGTGAAGAACTATGGAAAGCAACTATTTTTTCTAACCCTGATCCGAATTTTGCCGGAACGGGAATAGCGCATTTTGCCCTTAATGGAACCCGGATAATTGTTTGTATAATAAATGAACCTTCGGGAGATACACTGCATATATTGGATGCATCTTCAGGTACTGAACTTTCTGATTGGACAATCGGATTAAATAAACCTTGGCAATTTCCAAAACTTTTCAATTATACCCTTTATGCTGCGGTTAGTCCAGACGGGACTAAAATTGCAGTAAGTGGTTTTGATACAATAAGGGTATTTGATATTGTCACCAGGCAACGTATTCAAGTATTTGCTAATGCAAATCCTACCGGTGGAACTATTCCTTATATTGCTTGGACGCCTGACGGCAGTAAAATTGCATCGGCAGATGCAGCCAACACCAATTCTTCAGTTCGGATTATTGATGCCAATTCAGGTGCATTTATAGCAGATTATAAAGGAAATGCAAATATCATTAGTAAAATTAGATTCAGCAATGACGGCAAGACAATGGCAGTGGTGAGTTTTCAAGCGAATTCTTCTGCAATAGATATTTGGGATGTGTCTCCAGTTCAGTACAAAGGTCGTGTCACAAGTTTAAGAGCTTTCCAAGATGTCGGTTTTTCTCCTGATGATTCTGAATTCTTAACAACCGATGCTCAATCTCCACCTTCGATAGGTCAATGGTGGGATACCAAAACTCTTGCACCTTTCCCCGGAAAGGTGTTAGATAATACCCGTGATTTTATGGGTGATATTGATATTAGTAAAGACGGGCAGCGTATATTAGTGGGTGCAACAGTGGGAGCAGTTATTTATCAGCCGCCTACTTTAATTGCTGGGCAGGCGGATACATCCGACAATTTCTTTACAATACGTGCTCCAATAGCAGACACATCAATTATCCTCAGTATTGACAGTATCACTGCAAATACTAATGAAAATGTAAGTTTCAATGTTCGTTTACAAGCAGGTAAAAGTGTAAATTTTTCCGGTGTCATAAGTTTACAGGGAAAAATCAGTTTTAATTCAACCCTACTTGAACCAGTCGGAATAACTCCTAAAGGAACAATCACCCAATATCTGAATACTATTGATTGGCAATTTCCGGTTCAAGGATTAGCTCCTCCTATTGATAGTGTGATAGCAGTTCTTCCTTTTCATACTGGTCTTGGAAATGATTCCGTAACCTCTCTTTCATGGAGTGGTATTTCTTCAAGTACTATTCCAAAGGTCATCGAAACTCAAAATGGATTCCTCCGTCTTGCCGATATTTGTAAGGAAGGAGGAGCACGACTTATATTCACATCTCCGAAAACTTATCTTACAGTCAGACCTATAGATAAATCTGAACAATCTTTTTCTGTCTTGTTCCGAACGAATGAATATGGGAAAACTCGTATTCAATTATATAACTGCCTGGGTATTGAAGCTACTACTCTCGTTAACGAACCTCTTGAATTAGGCGAGCATGAGCGTCAATTGTCGATGGAGGTACTGCCGTTAGGTGTATATTTTCTTGTAATGACTACTCCAACCGAACTGTTTACAGAAATGGTGAGGGCAATCAGATGAGAATATTTTTGCCTTTTTTAATTTTTCTTGTGATTTATAATCTTTCATCTGCCCAAACTGATACACTAAGAACACGGTATTCTCTTTTGGGAGGATATATGATGAATTATCACACAGCCGATTTTCGTGCCTTACCCGATGTCCCGAATTGCTGCCCTAAGTTTACCGATGGAGAAGGAAATGGAATTATGGCTGGAGTTGGAATTGGATTTCCGATTGGCTATGATTTGCTTTTCAACATGAGAATGTCGTATCTCAATCATAACGCTGTATTGCAACGTGAAGAAGCAACAAATATTATTAATCAGGGTGTTAGTGAAGGTGGGAGCTTTCTTCATGAAATTACACCGCGGATTTCAACTGTTGGGATTGAGCCGAGCATATCGTACCGATTGTTTGGAGAGCTTTTTCTAAATATCGGCGGAAGAGCCGGAGTACTGCTATCTCCTGAATTTGACCAAAAAGAGCAGATTCAAAATCCTTCCGGTGCAACTTTTGCTGACGGTAGCGGCGGGAATACAGGGCTGCGAATTCGTAACCAAGTAACAAACCGTACTCTGCCGAATGCCCAATTACTTCAAGCGGCACTTATCGGCGGCATATCGTATGAACTTCCTTTGAATAACAAACGCTCATTTTTAGTGATGCCGGAAGTATCGTATCAATATGCACTTACTCCACTTGTGCAGAATCTTACTTGGAATGTCAACGCTCTCAGAATGGGAATATCTTTTGTTTATCAACCACAACCTACTATTGAAAAAGAGCGAAGGTATAAGAAAATATACAGACGCGATACAACGGAACGGAAAATGCGTATTCCCGCAGTAAGAGTTATGCTGGTGGATACAAAACAAAGCAGTTCTATGACGGAAGATGATTCAACCATTACAACAACCACTACAATTGCCGAATACTATGAACGGCAAGTACCTTTGCCCCCAAGTGTTCTTATACCGGCTATCTCAGCATTTGGTGTAAATAAAGAAGGAAAAGAAAGCACTATTGCCGAACTAATAATAGAGGAATTTCGTTCGGAATACTATCATCCATTGCTTACTTATATATTTTTCGACAGCACTTCGGCAAGTTTGCCTTCGCGGTATAAAACACTTACAGAGCAACAAGCCGTGATGTTTGAGATGAAAGCACTTCGAGGAATGAAAGCATTGGATATTTATTATGATGTACTTAACATTATTGGAAGCCGACTTGTCGCATATCCCAAAGCAACAATTACACTTACAGGCTGTAATTCAGATAATGGAGTCGAGAAAGCAAACAAAGATTTATCGTCAAAAAGAATAGATGCTATAAAGTCATATCTTGAATCTGTATGGAATATCAATGCATACAGAATAAAAACAGTGGTTCGGAATCTCCCCGAAAAATCCTCGAACCCTCTTACTTCTGATGGAATGCAGGAAAACAGACGTGTAGAAATTGCATCTTCGATCCCTGAAATCACTGATGTGGTAAATACAAACGATACACTCAGAATTACTAATCCTCCGCTCATAAGATTCAAACCCTCAATTGTTTCGAGCGAGGGTATAGTATCATGGAAAGTTACCGTTTCACAAAACGGAATTGTTTTGATGCAATACAATGGAACATCAAATCCGCCAACAACTATAGATTGGGATATTGCAAAATCACAAGCAACCATTCCACGCTATGATTATCCCATCACAGTAACAATTGAAGCGAAAGATATTGAGGGGAATACAGCTAATCAAACTATTACTTTACCAACAAATCAACGAACTCTTGCCAAAAAGAAGAACGATAAATCAGGAGATAAACTTATCGAAAATTACGGCTTGATTCTCTTTGATTTTGGAAAATCTACACTTAGTGAGCGCAACCTTAGGGTTACAAACTTTGTAAAAGGGCGGCTGAAACCTAATTCTACGGTTACTCTTGCGGGATATACCGACAGAACCGGGAATTTGCAAATTAATCAACGCCTTTCCGGCAAACGTGCAGAGTCGGCTGCAAAATCTATTGGTCGCCCAGATGCTCAACAAAAAGGGATAGGGCAAACCGAACTTCTCTATGATAATACTACTCCCGAAGGAAGGCAATATTGTCGCACTGTTCAAATTATGGTAGAGACAAATACTCCTTAAAATGAGTAAATAGAAACTCTAACAACTATCTGCATTGAATGAAAATGAACCTGAAAGCATAACCTTAGCTCAGTTTCCTTACCTAAAAGTACAGAATCTAAATGAAATCTATTGGAAATCTTACCCCTTGCTCCAATTCCGATTTCAATGACAAACCTACTTAATTATCTTTATCATTATCATTAATAATAATACTTCCCTGTTCTGTTTGCATATCATTTTGTGAATAAGCAAAGCTGTCTATTTCTTGACCAACTTGGTGATGAGATATTTTGCAGGATGAATGCCGTGATGCTGAATATATTGAGCCACTCGGAAGAAATCCAATACATATAAAGATTCCGATAATTTGTCTCATTATATGATTCCTTGTATAAGTTGCAAAAAATTATTTTTGTTGATTGTATAGTCAATTAGGAATTAATTGTCTTTGTCGGGATCATTAATGACAACACCAACGATACTTGTTTGCCCTGCTTGAGCAGAGAGGAGCGGGTCGTTTTGCACAGCAGTTATTTGAGCTTGCTGTGTCATGAGAATAGTATTGAACTGTTCGAGAGAGTAAGTACCCGGAGAAAGAAAACCTAAGTACATGAGAATAGCGATAATCGTTTCCATTTTGTT
>JACPWH010000177.1 GCA_016197185.1 Ignavibacteriota bacterium | reverse complement strand
TTGCTGAAAGATATTAATCCAGGTAGTGCAAGTGGAGGGCCAAATGGGTTTTATACTTTTAAAGAGAAAGTGTATTTTGCTGCAAGTAGTAATGGCATGAATAGAGAACTTTGGATGACTGATGGTACATCAACAGGGACTGAAATGTTTATAGATCTGGATAACAGTGATTTGACAGAAAGTGCACCTCAAATTTTAGGTATAATGGGCGACTTTATGTATTTTTCAGCCAAAGGACCTACGACTGGCCGTGAACTTTGGAAAACAGATGGGACCATTCAGGGTACAACTATGGTAAAGGATGTTAATCCTGGTGCAGATAATGGAATTTTTTCTACACCAAATGTTAGTATTCCGTATTATTTTAAAGTTATCAATGATAAGTTTATTTTTGGTAACTATTTAGGTACTCCATAATATAAGAATACTTTTTAATTTTGTGCGAATAAAAGTAAAGCATTGAAGTTACCGGAAACGATATCGGAGTGTCACGAATTAATCAAGCAATTAGTGACCATAGTGGAGGTTTTGCAGCGAGAGATTCAGGACTTGAAACAACAGGTCAATCAGAATAGCCGCAACAGCCACCGCCCACCATCATCAGATGGTTTGGGTAAACCGGCATTTCCGGCATCAAAGAAAGGCAAGCGTGGTGGGCAGTCTGGTCACAGCGGCAAAACATTGAAGATGGTTGAAGCCGCAGACACCGTTCATGTTTTGAAACCTGGCTTTTGTCAAGGTTGTCAACAAGCGATTGGACAGGATAGCGCAATGGTCTTTTTGGATAAAAGACAAGTATTTGATCTACCTGCAATTCAACTTGAAGTAACGGAATATCAACGTTTTGGCTGCACCTGTACGCGGTGTGGACACCAAAATAATGCTGAATTTCCAACGGGTGTGACCGGCCCTGTTCAATATGGTCCCGGCGTTAAATCCTTAGTTACCTTATTGCACCAGAATGGCTGCATGTCAGTTGCCAAAGTTCAAAGGCTGTTCAACGACCTGTTTGGTTCACCTTTGAATGAAGCGACTATTCAAAAATGTCAATTAACGGCTTTTGATCGTCTGGAGGCCGAAGAAAACTACATTAAAAGTCAGTTGCAGGCTGCTGCTGTGGTGAATGCCGACGAAAGCGGTATTCGTTGCGAGGGTAAACTGTTTTGGTTACATGAAATGGGCAATACCCGTTTTACCCATCAATTTGTCCATGAACGCAGGGGTATGGCAGCCCATGAGGATGAAAATGCACTATTAAAACACCTCAAGGGCTGGTTAGTACATGATTGCTGGGCACCTTACTTCAGCCTTAATGATTGTAAACATGCCTTATGTAATGCTCATTTATTGCGTGAACTAAAGGCTTTAGAAGAAAATGGGCGTAAATGGGCCAAAGACTTCCACGCACTTTTAATGGACGTTTATTCCAAAACTGAACAAGGTAAAAGCAAGTTGCCAGAGCAGGAATATCAGTCTGTCATTATTCAGTACCAGCGCCTTCTGGAGAATGGATATGCAGAAGAATCGCCACCAGTTATCGCCGCTAAAAAAGGAAAACCTAAGAAAACCAAAGGGCGAAATTTACTGGAACGGCTTGATATGCACTGGGAAGCAGTCTTGGCTTTTGCCAATCACACCGACGTGCCCTTTACCAACAATCTGGCTGAACGTGATATTCGTCCGGCAAAATCTAAAATTAAGGTCGCCGGTTGCTTCAGGACTATCCAGGGAGCAAAGGCATACGCCAGAATTCATAGTTTTATCTCAACCGTTCGTAAACATCAATACAATCCTTTCAATGAACTTATTAATATTTTTAGTGGCCTAACACCTCAATATCGGACTGCAACTACCTAAATAGTTACAATATATCTTTCTAAAATAATAAAAAGAAAGCAACTTAGAAAAAGTTTGTATAAAGAAATGGCACAACTTTACTCTGAACTGTTTATGATCAATAGTTTGTGCAAGAAAGGCAACATTCCTATTAATAAATTGAGAATT
>JACPWH010000217.1 GCA_016197185.1 Ignavibacteriota bacterium | reverse complement strand
TTTTGGTATGATCATGCCTGAGAGGAATTATACTGCTACTGATGAGTGTGGGTATAGGTATGGATTTAATGGGAAGGAGAACACCGACATAGCAAACGACGGTGACTACGTGGACTTTGGTGCGAGGATATATGATAGTAGGTTAGGTAGGTGGATGGCTAGAGATCCGCTACAAGCTAAGTATGCTTTTATTCAACCTTATGCTTTTTGTAACAATAACCCATTGATTTATATAGATTTTGATGGCAAAGATTGGACAATAAATACTGTTAAGGATAATAATGGCAATGAAACTGTAAATATAAAATTGACAGCAGCTGTGCTAAATTCAAGTTCAAACAGTAGTTTGGATATGAATAAGTTGGCGGATGCTGTAAAAAACCAAGTTGTTACAAGTTATTCAATCAAGTATACTAAGAAAATCTTAGTTCCTACTACTCAGAAAAGTGGTCTTGATGGCGTTCCAGATAAAACAATTTATACCGAAAAGGAAATAGAAGTTACTGTAAAAGTAACAGTAGACATCCGTGTTATTAAAGATGAAAAGGAGTTAAATAAAGATGAGCATTTAATTCAAGTATTGGATGAAACAGACAGTGAGGTTAAGGGGAATTATGGTGTAGCAGAGATGGGAGGCAAAGAATTATGGCTTAATGCAAAGCACGTTGATAATATGATAAATGGAAAAGATAATAATACTATTCCTCATGAACTAGGACATACAGCAATGTTAAAACATCCAGATGAACAGTCTTGGCTATTTGGGGCAATTAAAGGGGAACAATACATGGAATATAATGACCAAACTAAAAACAACATCATGTGGTCAAATAAAGAGGGTTACAAATTAGATGATAAGAAGGCGACAGAAGTCGCTCCTCAGCAAATAGAAGTAATGAAAAAAGAATATGAAAAAGGGAATCTTAATCAATAGTTTTATCATGATATTTCTTCTGTTTGGAAGTTGTATAGATAGTGAGTTCAGAAAATCATATGAACTCTTTAGAGAAGCAATTAAAAAAAAGGATGTTGCTAAGGTCAAAGAAATTTCAACGGCATCGGGGATAGAAAGCATAGAATATTTATTCGGTAGTCTGTTGGAAAAAAAGAATCAAAATGATTTTTTTGGCGAAATAGATGAGCTGTTTTCGAATCCGCATTTTGAGAAGGCAAAGACAGATTCAGTAGTTTACGTCCTTTCAGGTGAACAATCAAATGGAAGAAATAAAAATTGTATGACTTTTATTAAACAAGGAAAGAATTGGTTATTAGATGATTATAGACAAGGTAAGTAAGATCCTGCTCTAGGTCGTGTACCAAATGTCACTTTTATAGAGACAAAAATTTCCCCACGTTCCACTGCACTCTCTAAGTCCTTTCTATACTAGAATGTTCCAAAATTGGAACAAATAAAATCGAGATAAAAAGCTTCCTTTTTGAACCACAGGCATACCTCTGGTTATGGGCTTTTCGGTTGTACCGGCCTTCTGCAATTAGTTTATCAAGATGTAAAGAACTTTCGGGTTGGTAATAAGCCTCATTAGGAGTCTTACCACCAAGAATCAACATAGGCTTTAAGTGGTTGTGTTCATATATAAATTCTTTCATGGCATCAATCAATGCTTCTGTGTTTGGAATGGGCTTGGTATATAAACAAGTATACTTTAACATCTTATTAATGGCTTCTATTAAGGAGTTGGAAGAAGGAATCTCACGTTGAGCAACGAGTTTAATAATACCGTTGGTATGAGTAAATTTATCCATATCTTTATTTTCGTTTTCTATTCCAGCATCAGTAATGAGTATATGTTGTTTGGTTTGTATGTTGTTCTGTGCAAGATTTAAAGCGGCTTTAATGGTGTCTATTCTAAGCTGTACAGAAAACTTGGTACTCACAGCATAGGACAAAACCTTGCGGGAATAATTATCAGCCACTAAGTATATATAATGCTTGATGCCATTGATGGTTTTGAACAGGGTAATATCGGCATGAATGTATTCATTAGGAAACAAAGCCCTCAAAGGATGAAACTGTTTTATATATTTGGGCTTTGTATCTGAACGTAAGCCCAAGATTTTTATATACAGATAGAAAGTAGATAAGCCACAAGTAACTAGTCCGTCTCTTACTGCTTTGAGATAGATAGAAGCCAAGCTCCAAGACTTGGTACTTTCATTACTCATCACCTCAATAATCTGTTTCACTTCTATAATGGTGAGTTGCATGGGATATATACGAAAACATTTCTTTAAAGGAGAGCCCAACCCGCTCCGACGTCCTCGTCGGAGCGTAACGAACAGTAGGCCTCTGGCCGGGTTTAGAGAAACCATTTCCAAATTCAAAAAAGTAAATATATATTTGAAGAATCAAAACGAGACTATATATATCATCTAGCACCCAATACCCCGGCACTCTCTAAGTACTTTCTATACTAGAATGTTCCAATGTTGGAACAAATAAAATCGAGATAAAAAGCTTCCATTTAGGAGGCTTTTTTATCTTATATACTATTCATTACCTTGCGGGTATGAACCACAGGCATACCTCTGGTTATGGGCTTTTCGGTTGTACCGGCCTTCTGCAATTAGTTTATCAAGATGTAAAGAACTTTCGGGTTGGTAATAAGCCTCATT
>JACPWH010000129.1 GCA_016197185.1 Ignavibacteriota bacterium | reverse complement strand
GTGCTCCATAAACGCAATCTGCTCAGATTATCATAGTCATAGTCCATTACTATTTCTGCATCTGCCAACTGTTTCGTCGTTTGTTTAATTATATTACCTGCATAGTCAAATCCAAGTTTCTGGCGGAACAATTCATTTGTCCCTTTCGTAGCCGAAAGTGAATCCAACCACTTACGCGCTGTATATTTATATTTCTCAACTACTTGAGCTTGCGGCAGAACTGTGCTGTCTATAAGACCGCGTTTATTATAAAAGATATTTTGGGTATCCTACGCCTGAATGCCAAGCGGCAGCTTGCGGTCACACAGGCCGTCCAAGCTGCCGTTCGGAAATACCTCAAAAAGTATCTGGCTATTTCAGGGCAATTCAATATCCATAAAAAATAAAAATTAATATATCAACAATTAGTAATGCGGTTAGAACACTTAAAAATATACCAACTAACTTCCACAAATATTTTTTTTGAGAACGAATTAAATATATTCCAAAAACTAATATTGTAGCCCCTAACATAAGCATAATAATATCACTGTGCTTTTCTAATTTCAATATATCTCTATAAAATAAGATGAGTACTTTAGGAATTCCATCCAAGTCTATTCTTATTCCAAATAAATTAATAGCTGTATTGAGATATTTGATAGTAGGTGTACTTATTGTATCAGTTCGTAGAAATGTTTTAGGATGGTTTCTCAGATACCATAAAGATCGGCTTGTTAAATCTTCTTTCTGTGAAAAACACATCTGTGCGTGTATAAAGAAAGGCTTATCCTCTGATAGTTCAAAATCTTTAACTAAATTACCGATATATCCTAAATTAATTATATATTCACTCTGAGGAGGAATAACTCTTAAAATTGGCATTGTAAGTGGCAAGAAAATATCTTTAAATTTTACCTCATCACTTGACAAAGTTTTATTATCTTGCTGAATAATTATTTTCGCATCCCAATATGATGTATACTTATTATACCCTGAAAGTACATTACCTACGAATTGAAAAGCAATAGTATCATTTGAATGATTTAAAAATACTACTTTTAATTTGTGTTTTCCCTTCTCAGGCAATACAATTAACTCAGTATTATTACTGGCTTTAATATTAACTAAACTCTGCTCAGTGTTGCAAATAGCATTCTTGCAAAAAAAACCTTCAGCAAATACTACTACTAGTAAGAATAAATATATTGTTTTCATTATTTTCCTCCCGTTTCTTTTTCTATTTTTTCAATGTCTTTTATTATTTTTTCATTATCACTTTTGTATTTATTTACAAAGGCTTTGTATGAATCTGAAGTGTTTTTCCATGAAGGGTGACTCTTCTGATGATTAACAGCTCTCACTTCAGATTCGGCTACTCCTTTTGCAGGTTCAGTGGACTTTATTTTCCCAGCTACAGCTTCAGTAGCGTGTTTCTTTTCATGCTGAATAGAACTTCTTGCATTATTGAGGTTACTTTCATCTACATTTTCATATCCACCTCTATTCATAATAATTAAAGGGTTTTGGCCGTCGCGTGGTATAGTTACGTGATTTGATTCCATAGATTCTGAGTATGCAACATCAATCTTAGAGCGATCTATTCCTGCTTCATCTGACAATTGTGGAGTTAGGTTCTCCCAATCTCGTTGCTTGTAGTTTTCATCCATTGTATACGACTCACCCTGTGCATACACCTTACCAAACGGTTCAAAATCCATTGAACTTATAATCCTACCCGTATCATTCAACACAACCCGCGTACTCCCCAAGTGGTCTACTATCTTATATTCATGAGTACTATCAGGGCGTGTAGTGATAAGAGCAGACATACCATTTCCATACGTCAAATACTCAGTGGGATAAAAATGTACACGATGCCCAGTATCACTGCAAGCATTTGTTTCTGTAGTTTCACGTCCATTATAGACAGCCAATTGCTGTTTACTACCACCAAGTAAATAATATGTCCATAAGTGCGTGTGCCCGCTATATGCTCCATTCCAAGGATCTGCCACATGGCGTTTGCTTTCGCGTTCGCCACCTGCGTTATACCTATACTCCCATTGCCATTGTGGGGCAGCAGTAGTATCCATAAAACAGTCATCCTCCAAATTCCCGCTCTTACCCCAATAACTCTGACCGAATTTCTTTAGCAATCCATTATAACCATAACCAAATACATCACGTGTAACTGATGTATGTGTATACAAAAAGTTCTGAATCACGTCCTTATGTTGGCGGATTTGTAATGCTCCGTCTCCTGTATAGCGGTTCGTAGTGGTTATTAATCGGCTGTACGAAAACGTATCAGCCGAGTGTTCTGTTTTCGAAAACCCTGTCAATTGATTATTACCGTTGTCGTATTCATACTCCAAGCTGTCTGAAAGAAAGGGGCTGTAATCATAGATATATTTAAGTGTGCGGTTGCCTACCTTATCGTAATAATATCTTTCACCTGTTAACACACTAAACCCCGTACTGCTCCAAGTCTTCAGGCGATTAATTTTATCGTAGTCATAATCCAGTACAAGTTCAGCATCCGCTAAGTGCTTGGTTGTCTGCTTCACTATATTACCCGTAAAGTCAAATTTCAACTTCTGACGGAACAATTCATTTGTCCCTTTCGTAGCCGAAAGTGAATCCAACCACTTACGCGCTGTATATTTATACTTCTCAACTACTTGTGCTTGAGGTAATACCGTACTGTCTATAAGACCGCGTTTATGATAAAAGATATTTTGGGTATCCTGCGCCTGAATGCCAAACGGCAGCTTGCGGTCACCCTTGCCGTCCAAGCTGCCGTTCGAAAAATGCTTAAAATGTGTCTGGTCATTTCAGGACAATTCACTTTAACAATTCATTTCCCGTGAAAAACTCTTATGATTCTGCAATCCTTCTTTCGTATTTCAGCGTAAGCAGTTCCGCCTCTACAACCTTCTTGTCCTTCGCAAGGAAGAGTACCTCTTACTTCCCAATTTCCCTTTTTATTTAAAATAGCTTTAAAAGGTCGCTGATGATTTATACGGTCACCATATATGGGAAACCATATTGCCTCTGCAATCTTAATTGCTGTCTCTTTGTCCGGAACGAAACCTTTTTTGGGTTTATATGATCTTGGTAAAATTTTTATTACTCTACGATATTCCTCATCGTTAGGATATCTCTTATTATGATCATATTGAGCATTACTTATATTCACTGAATAAGCAATGATAAAGAATATTAATAAAAATACTTTTGTGATTTTTAACATGATTATTCCCTTAAAATATTAGCTAATGAGGTTTTTGTTAATTTTCAACGTTTTTCTTCACTTCTATAATTTTTCCATTGGACTTGTAAGGCACTGGTCGCTTCTCATCATTTTTTACTTCTTTTTGTTTATTAGAAGCAGTAGGATCTTTAGGGTCTTTGGGTAAATCTCTTGATATTACAGTTGCTTTTTCTGTTTTAGGATCATATTTTTGTAAACTACCGTTTGGGGCTACAAGGTAATCTGGCCTTTTCGCTAATGTTGTATTACGCTTATCATCATCAGAAAATATTTCATTACCAGATCCTAAATCTTCTTCATAATTAGCATGAGAATGGACTCCTGCAACAACTACTGAACCTTCTGGAGCAGAACTCTCAACTACAAAATCACCTGAAGCTGCATTTGGAATTGAGTAAGTATAAAATACTTGACCATCTTTTTTTACTTCATAAATTGTTGAACCCATTTCCTTTTTCAAATCAATCGAAATTGGGTTGTAATTTTTCCCAAAATCATGAGCTGCTTGAGTAGGTGAAGTGAATAAATCCCCCGGTAATTTCCCATTGCCATCTGACAATCTTAGTGGATTATTAAAACAATAGTTGTATGGACTTTGACTGAACATTTTCTCCCACATAGGGTCGGGACTGTCAAATCTTCCTGTCTCAGGATTCATCTGCCGAACCCCCATATTACTCGTCCCACTCTCCTCATCCTTTTCCTTATCAATAAATGATTTCCTACTACCCAACCCAGTCTGTGCATACACCTTACCAAACGGCTCAAAATCATATTGGCTTATCACACCGCCCGTATCATTCAATACAACTCTCGTACTGCCCAAATGATCAACAATCTTGTACTCATGAGTACTATCTGGACGAGAGGTAATAAGTGCAGAAGCACCATTACCATACGTCAAATACTCCGTAGGGTAAAAATGTACCCGATGCCCAGTATCACTGCAAACGTTAGTCTCAATTGTTTCACGTCCATTATATACAGCAAGTTGCTGTTTGTTGCCTCCGAGTAAGTAATATGTCCATAAGCGTGTTCGCCCGCTATATGCTCCTTCCCAAGGATCTGCCACATGGCGTTTACTTTCCCGCTCTCCACCCGCACTGTATCGATATTCCCATTGCCATTGCGGAGCAGCTACCGTATCCATATAACACTCATCCACCAAAGTACCGCTCGCGCCCCAATAACTCTTACCGAATTTCTTTAACAATCCGTTGTATCCATAACCAAATATATCACGAGTTACTTCCGTATAGCTATACAAAAAGTTCTGT
>JACPWH010000158.1 GCA_016197185.1 Ignavibacteriota bacterium | reverse complement strand
GAAATTAAAAGCATCTTCGTGAATGGCAAAGATCATTAATTGTTTCCATTTCGAATCGCACAGCGAATAGATTACACAACTGTTCACTCTGCTAAAATCTAACTGGTCAATCACAAAAGCTATTTCATCTTTGCCATCAGAATTATTGTCTCCAACATTTATCAAACAATAAAGTCCTTGAGCTGTGCCTAAATGCAATGTGTCCCGGTTCTTGTTATTCATGATCAAATACAGATCTGCGTTTTGGTTATAAAACCAATTGATAACGCTATCCCATTCCTGCTGAAAAGGATCGGCAGCACTGTCTATTTCAGTATTTGTAAGTCTTGAATAATTATGTTGAAATAGGGTATCGCTTTTTCTATCTCCATCAAAATCACCTACCACAAAGTGTTTCTCCAACTTGCGAAGTTTGATTTTAACTTCTTGTTTTTCAAGAACTATTGAATGGTAAACCGAGTTAGTTGGGCGGCCATTGCAACTTAAAAGGACAAGGACGATTGACAAGAGGTATATGGGATTCATAAGTGTCCTATAAATTTTTAACCGCACACATTGATTACTTTCGAATTCAATTCGTTCTGATTTTCTCACAAGCTTTGGATATATCAATCACTAATTGGGCAATTTGCGTTTCCATTAAGTGATTTGTTCCCACTAATTTGTAACGAACTTCCGACCAATCAAACGGAGAAGCTTTGACAGTGATTCTTTCTACTTCCCCTTGTCCGTATTTCCGGTCCATATCGGTTGTAAGTGTCAAGTGTACATAATCAACTCTAAAAGAATGCTGCGTTTTAGCTTTACTGTTATTCAATGAATACCAAAGTTTATTTCCAGGTTCTATATCATCTACCTGATCTTTCCATTTATCAAGTGTGGTCTGAATACAATCTTGTAATTCGCCTATGTTCAGAGGCCATTCTTTTACGATAACTGAATCTAGTTCTCGTGACTTCCAAGGATCAATTCTGCCCATCGGCACAAACACAATTTCCTTGTGTTTTTCACTGATGTAAATAGAACAGTATCTTTCAGGATAAGGGAAATCTTCTCTTAACCCGCCCTCGTCTTTCACAAATTGCGTGGGTTTGGGAAGCTTTGATTTTTTCCAGAACATGTTTTGGAGTTTTTAGCACTAAGTTAACCAGCCTAATAAATGAAAGCTAACGATTTTACGTACTTAAATCCGTATCATCCCACTCAACACCGTTTGATAACATCCAGGTTAATGAATGTCTGCGTTCGTGAATAACTCCACCATTTGCAATCGGGTCAAAATTAGGAGGAACTGTTTCTCCGCCAAGTTGGGCACTTCTTACAGCATTGTGCAGACAATAAAACAAATCTTCTTTTTCAATGAGCCTTTCTTCCGAAACGGTGTCTTTATTTTTAATCCAGTCTTTAAGCTCTTCATCAAGTGGGCAGGTGTGATTCCAGAAGATCTCTTGTATTTGTTCTCCTGTCATCATTTCTCCGGTTATTTCCGGTTCAGAATAACCAAAATACCAAGCTAAAGGCCAAGCATTTTCAAATTTCCAACCGATAACGTTTCGTAATTCATCATCATCTCTTGAAGCACTCAAAATTTCCTTTTCTTCATCAGACATGTATCTTTCAAGTTCATTTTTAGCTATAAAATTCAAGATTGTCTCGCTCCGCAATTCTACTTCGGTGACCATCAGCCATAACACAAGTGATTTTATGGCATTCAATCTACCCGCAATTTCAATTGAAGGACGCATCTGTCTGTCAAATTCGGTAGGTAATGAACTTGCAGGCTTAAATCCGGCTTCAAGACAAGTTGTTATTGTATTGAGTCTCGTAGTTGTCATCCAGGGTACTTTTTTGTACACCTCTAAAGGATTTTCTTGATTGTTTTCAAGTTCGTGGTTCTGTATCTCTTTTGAACCAAATAGCTTTTTAAAAAAATTCATCTGTTCTAAATTTCTTGATCCATTATAAAGCCATGCTTTAGAGACGAAAAATAGGGATTTTTAGAAAAACGCTTTATGTTGTTTGACATAATGGAGGTTCAAGGTGTTTAGGTCGTCAGCATATTGAAAGAATTGTTGATCTAGTTCATTCCATATTTCATTCGCTGTTGCTTCTATCTGCTCAACCAACTCATTTCTTTCGTCTCTATCTTGCGGAACCTTTTTATCAGGAAACTGATCTATTGCTTTTTGTAAAATGTCGGCTGTTGTATTTGCTCCTATTAGCTTCAATGATTGAATTGTCTGATGGGCATATTCGCCACTTGAGTTTATGAAGTATTGATTGAATCCCCCATTGTTCACTTCTCTCTCTAAACATTGGATGTAATAAAACAGTTTTTGCGGTTCTGTCAATAAGTCCATATCGTCACCATAAGCGCACAATTCTCCAATAAAATTATCTAATTCAATAATGCTATTATTGGTGTTATTCGATAACAACAAAGCCTCGAGATGTTTGATTCTAGTCATGGATGATTTATTAAATGTAAAACCTATCTTATGCTTCTGCATTTTGTCAACTATAACAGTTAGCAATTCTGTCTGTGTTATGTCTTTGTTTTTATACCTGTCAAAGTGTTTTTTTAGAGATTCCTTACTGTACTCATCACCTTGAAAAGAAAGGAGTAATGGCAAATCTTTAAATGTCATTAGTTGATGTAGCTCGTAATAGATTGCACGAGGCACATCACCTGTTATTTTTGCATTGTCATTTTTCACAACAAAAACACTGTCATCGAGCTTGGGTAGAATTTCATGTTCTATTGTGTCGATGTATTGTTTTTTTGAGCTATAAATAAATAGTTGCGCGTCGGGGTTTTCATCGAGCCAATCGATCATTTTTTGATGATACTTTTTTCTTCTTATTAAGTTAACGGCAAATGCAAGAAAGAAGAAAGCAGGAATTAGAGCTAAATAGTTAAAGCCTATGTACACTAAAATCAATGTGACAATTAGACATACTAAAGTTGTAAGAATCTCATTCTTTTTTCCGTGTAAATAATGTCTATTTATCATTGTCTGCATTGTAGCTAACTTAGAAATAGTCAAACGCTTGTTAGTAGTCTGTTGCTTTTATTGATGTCTCATCTTAATTTCAATGTCATTTGGTCTTCGGTAAAATAATTTCCTTTCCATTTTATAGCGTTACTTTCAGAGCCAAATGTTACGAAGCCAAATTTTTCGTAGAGTTTTTTCGCATTGTCATTCGTTGCAATGACTGTCAAATTGATTTGTTCGATGTCAGCGATTTGTTTCACTCTTTCAATTAATTCTCCAATTAACTTTTTTGCAATTCCTTGTCCGCGAAAGTCGTTGGAAACATACACTCTAAACAGAATACCTTTATG
>JACPWH010000161.1 GCA_016197185.1 Ignavibacteriota bacterium | reverse complement strand
TCTCCAATCCCGAATACAATCGGACTTCCACGACGCGCAGCTATAAGAGTATTCGGCTCGTAAGTTGACATCACAACCAATCCGAACGTACCGTCAATTTCAGTAAGTGCTAATCTGACTGATGTTTCAAAATCAAGTGTGCGTTTATATAAATCACCGATAAAGACAGCAAGAACTTCTGAATCTGTTTCAGATTTAAAAGTATAACCGTCTAAAAGTAATTTTTTCTTAATTGCAAGGTAGTTTTCGATGATTCCATTATGGATTAAGGTGATATTCCCTGTGAAATCAGTATGAGGGTGGGCGTTAATATCGTTGGGCTCACCGTGGGTAGCCCAACGAGTATGGCCTATTCCAATTGTAGAGTTAAGTGCAGCAGGGTCAATGATTTTCTCCAGATCGGCAACTTTTCCTGCTCGTTTTGAAATCACTATTTTTCCATTCTCAATAGTGGCAATACCTGCTGAATCATAACCTCTATATTCCAATCGTTTTAGCCCGTTCATAATTATTGGGCAAGCAGGCTTAGAGCCAATATATCCTACAATTCCGCACATAAATTTCTCCTGTTTATTATGAATTTACAGGTCTGACGAAGCATTATGCTTTTTCTTGGATAAGGATTGAGTATATTTGTACTCGAGTTCAACATTTGTATTATTTTTCTGGAGTTTTTTGAATGAAGAAAGTCTTCACGTGGAGCCATGTTCCACTGTATTTTTTACTCCTCATCGTTCTTCCCACCGCAGGAACGTTGCTTGCTGCATACTTGGCAATTTTTGAGGGGATGATATCATGGCGTGATATTATAATTTTTGCGGTAATGTATGTGATTACTGAATTGGGAGTTACGGTTGGCTATCACCGAATGTTGGTCCACCAAAGTTTCCAAACGAACCGCGTAGTCAAGTTCATTTTCCTCATGCTCGGCTCTATGACAATGCAAGGTCCTGCCATCAATTGGGCTAGCATTCACTTAAAACACCACGCTTTTACTGACGATCATGAAGATCCGCACAGCCCGACAATGAAAGGATGGCTCCATTCTCATTTCGGATGGATTTTCTCTACAACACCTCAAGAAGTAGAACAAGCCCGCCAAACTTTCGGCAAAAAATTCTATCAGGATAAATTAATTGTGTTCATGAACAAGACATTTTTCTTGTGGACAGTGCTTGGTTTTGTAGTCTGTTATTTGGCAGGTGGATGGACCGGTCTTTTGTGGGGTGGATTTGTTAGATTGTTCTTTACTTTGCATGTTACATGGAGTGTAAATTCCGTTTGTCATATATTTGGCACTCGCTTATTTAATACGACCGATGAAAGTAAGAATAATTTCATTATCGGTTTACTTGCGATGGGTGAGGGATGGCATAACAATCATCATGCTTTCCCACGTTCTGCATTTCATGGAATGCGTTGGTGGCAGATTGATTTTTCGGGCTATCTCATTCGTGGGATGGAAGCTGTACATTTGGTAAAAAATGTCTACCGCGTTCCCGAAAAAGTATTGGCAGAAAAAGCAGTGAAGTGATTCCTGCTTAGAATATCAAAAATAGAAATGGCGAACTGTTGTAAGCAGTTCGCCATTTCTATTTTTAAGGATAGTTTATTGAAATAGTTTCAAAAACTATCTAACTACCATCATCGGTTTTATTTCAATGTATCCATCTACATTCAGGCGGCAATAATAAACACCTGAGGATATTTTCGCCGGCTCATAATTTACCGAATGTTCACCGGGTTCAATCATACCGTCAGTAAGCACACTGATTGTTCGTCCGAGACCATCTACAATCGACAAGTTTACATGGCTTCTATTTGGGATATGGAAGGAGATGGTTGTTGATTGACTGAATGGATTGGGGACGTTTTGGAAGAGCGTGGGGGAATTCAAATTTACAGGGTTTCCTGTTTGGATTGGATCTTCATCAGGGGCTGCTTTGCCTAAGCCACCGCCGTTTGTAGTTGTAAGAATCGTACCCCAACCTCCGACTGCCATCAACGGAGTGCCACTACTGCCGGGAATTGCGGAAACTGATGTTAAGTTCCATTGTGTGTTGCTTAATTGTTCTTTATGAATACCCGTTTGTTCACCCCAACGTATTAATGAACCATGTGAAACATTGCTTTGAGGGTTAATTGAATGGATAATATAACCGTTACTACCGACAATCCAAGCTTGGTTTCCCTGAAAGGCAATATCAAACAGATTTTGTGGTATAAAAACTTCTTGATTAAAGGAATATCTTGTGTCATTTCTTAACACTCTTTCATACCAGTGAACCCCATTATCATCTGAGTATAGTATCAAGCCGGTTCCTGGTTGATAAGGGTTCGCACCTAGTGATGACTTGGATGCACCATTATACATATAGCCAACCGCAAACAATTTATTACCTTCAAATTGTTTTACAGAGCGAATCCAGTATCTTGGGGTGATGCGAGAACCGTCGTTCGGATTTGCACCATTACGATCACCATTAAGATCATAGTTTTCAGTCAGATTATGCGTCAAACTGGTTTGAAATGTAATATCGCTTTTCTTCCACGAACATGTACTTGTTGGAGTTTGTAATACATCGGAATGTAAAATTATATTTTCACCTACTATGATAGTTCTACTGCTTCCCGATTCAACACTTTCACTTATACGGTAATAAATTGTTTTAGGGTCAATAGTAACAGGGGTACTTCCAATCAGGGTAGTAGCTGAAATTGGATTAGAAGTCCATGTCGTTCCGCCATCACTTGTAAATAATACCGTATTGTCACTCCCAACTGCCCAACCTATTTGCTGATCTCTGAAATATACAGAATTAAGGTGGTAATTGTGAATTCCCGGATTCTGCCTTACCCATGTCTGCCCATTATTTGTTGTGTTAAAAATCACTCCCCCTTCACCTGCTATCCAACCAATGTTAGAACTTCCGGTAAGAAAGAAAACGGAACGCAAGTCAGCTCTTAAATCTGAAGCCTCTGTAGTAATTATAGAGCTTACATTCGCTTTGTTCCAATTCCACGTAGTCCCTCCATCAGTTGAGGTGGCATGAAGAAGAGTCCACTTATTACCAACCGCCCACCCTTCGGTAGTACTGGTAGTACTGACAAACTGCGTACTGTTTAGTCCTTCTAATGTAATAGTAGAAGCCGGTGTATTCATGCAGTTTATCCATGGATTGCTTCCAATTTTTCTCCAAATATTTCCATACCAGCCTACAGCTATAATATTTGCTTCATTAGGGGAAACCGCAAGAAAAGTAACTGTTTCCTGTGGCTCGAGGATTGTTTCTGTATAAGAAGTATAGGGCAATTCATGGTATTGAAGTGGAGAGGTTGCTGCGATTACGTTGTTTATCGTATAATTTGATGAAAGAATGCGACCATAATGCCCTGAAAAAATGAAATTTCCTGCATTATAAAGATGGCACGATGTCACATCTCCAATCCTAAGCCTGTCCTTTGATAAAAAATGACTAACATGGGTGTTATCAAGTTCCTTCCATTCCTCACCAAAGTTTGAAGACCAAACTAAGCTACCACAGAGTACACCATTATTATCGGCATAACTTCCTTGTCCTCCGGTTAGACAGTCTCCGTTTGTATTGACGCTTAAGCAAATTGCTTGGTTGTCAGGATTATTATGTACATTGGCAGTTGGAGGAACTATATCTCTGTGATTACTCCAGCCGACCCAAGCAGCTGGAATGGATGTTAATGGTGATTGATATGTAGCCCAATGCGCTCCGGCATCATTTGTTCTGAGTACATACCCTCCTTCACCGGTTATAATGCCTTGAACAGGATTTGTACCGGAAAAAAACTTTATACATGTTATGTTTTTGTTATCAGCAACTAATTGGAGAATATCTAAAGGCAATTCCGGAGGTAGTTCCGGATGTAATACTGGATCACCTGCAGTTGGCGTTAGGTAGGTCCATGTCGGAGTAGCCATTGTTATATTTGTTCCTACCAAGACCCGCCCTCCAGTACCTACAGCAATGGCTTTTGGTGTATTTGTAACAGGATCAATACAAATATCAACACTTCTTAAATGGATATTAAAAAACTCTGATGTCCAAATTGCACCATTATCAGTAGTTTGTGATGTCCATGTTAATCCATTATCTGTAGTTAATAATATAATAGGTTTAGTATCATCACTATAGAGAGCGTCGGCTGTATATATTCCCCCATGTGCTCCAACTGCAATACCGATGGTAGTATGGACACCTGTAGTATTTGTATAGTTAAAATCAAAAAAGCGAACAGCCCGGATTGATTTTCTTGTATAACCAATATCAATTTTTGACCAATGAATTCCTGCGTCTGCTGTTCTAAGAAGAGTTGCGTTTGTTCCTACTGCAATAGCAATATCATTAGTTGCCCATGCTACACCTAGTAAATTGTTTCCTTCTGCAATCTGATTAAGATTTTTCCACCCTTGTGCATAGATAGCGGTAGATATAAGGAAATAGAGGAGTAAAAAGGTAATTATATTTCGAATGTATTTCATAATGTTTATTTCAATTAAATGGATTGATGATAATAACTTAATTATCTGTCGAAAACGCGAAGATACCTAATTATAAAATCTGATGTTCCTATAGTAGGTTCTTCCGAAAGGCCATTGTGCCAATCTTCATCTCTAACAGCAACGCCCAGTTTCCAGATAAGAGGAAATTTTGAAGGAATTTTAGCATAATCGTATCCTTCGGTAACATTTGGATTATTGAATGCTTCAAATTGCTTTTGAAAATTAGGCAATCTCAGTACAACACAGTCATCAAACAAAAATCTCCATTCGTCTTTTTCAATTTCCAAACTATAAAGATGAAATGTTTTGCCTACATCGTCAACATTAATAACCGCTCCTATTCCTCGGTTTATTTCACTCGTTCCTGCGATACCTTTATCAAATTGGTGCCATTTATAGTTCATAAACCATAAAACGTTTCTACACCCTGAATTTACAATTTCTGCAAAGTCAAATTCATCAGATTCTGCACCAGTTGTACCCCAGGCCCATACAGCACATTGAACTCCTGAACGTGTTGCCATTTTTGCCAAAGCATCATATCTGCCTATTGGTGTATTTGATGTATGAATGGCATCTTTAGATGAAATTTCGGCTCCGTAATGTACGTCGATTGTTTCAGTTGGATGTTCGGGATCCTGAATGGTTTTTGGAAAATACTCACGAAGAATTATATCTTTAGGTCCAGTACTATTATTTGAAAAATCAATTGCCGATTCGTTACATGGATTATTACCATCTGGTTTTGTTGGCTGGGCATCACTTGATCCTGAAATCGACCAATATTTCCTGAGTGCCTGACGTTGCTCGATGAGGGTAGCACCTGAATAACTCGAGAAATCTTCATGATTAGGAAATGATTCAATCTCATGCTCCAAATAGGGAGGTTTGATATATGCATGAAAATCAGCATTTCTTTTTATATGGAAACCATCTTTTAGAACAACTTCTCCGACTGCCCTAAAATCAACATCATACGATTCATTAATATTTGTTGAGTTTATAGGATCATCATTACCGATAATGCATGAATCTACATAAACACCATTACAATTCTCTGGTACAAATTCATTCATCGGCAAAATCACAAATCTTCCGGCAATTATGTCAGGAGTTTCAGTTGGATCAAAGTCCCATGTTCCAGTTAACGGAAAAAATGAAAAATTTGTAGCTGTAAAGTATCGAACTCCTTGAATTCTTCCTGTAACACAAAGCGTTCGATTAGCTCCATCTTGTACATAAAGATTATATGTTCCGTTCGTAGTTCTGTTACATAGAATGTTGTCGTATTGTGCAAGCCCACAACCTATACCGGGTGGCTGACTATTACCCCCCCAATTGTCGTATGGATAACTTGCACGATGTGGATTCCACGTTGATTGAGAATATATCTCTATCGAAGTAACAAACGAGAATATTATCAAAAGGATAAAATATTTGAATATTGATTTCATAAGTGTATTTTTAAAGAAAGGTGAAAAAATTATTTCTCTCTTGCTTCTAATTCTCTAATCCTGTTTTCCATTTTGATAAGATGCAAAGTGAGCTCTTCAATTTTTTCAAGTAATTTTGCTTGTATTTCACCTACTGCTACACCGTCTTTTACGGCTTCTTCTGTAGATGGAATACCTGGCAAGTGACCATTTTCATCGATATATTCTTTTACTTCACTTAATGATTTTAACCTATAGTCCTTTTTAAAGACATAATCTGCCCATAGAGAAGAGTTCGTTGTGACTATTATTTCTTTAGCAACTATCTTTCCATCAACTGAAAGCATATTATCTCCATGTTTGGTTGCAGTTGTGGGTATCTTTTGTGCACCTATTCTGGTTTGCCCGGTAGCGAGAACCTCAAATACATTGGAATTGCCGACTCCAGCAGAGATAAGTTCTGTTAATGCAGGTGTATCACCTGTAGAAGCTTCTACTCTAAATACATTGTGGTAATTTGCAGCATCTGAATTGTTTCTAAAAACAGTGAATTGATAATCTGTATTCTTAATGCCTGCACCTAAAGCTTGAGTACCGACACTCACCTGACCATTATCGAAGATTCTAAATAATTCTCTTTGATTGTCATTAATTACTCGAAATGCCATTGTTGAAAGAGTTGCACTACCGGATAAACCGCGTATATCAAGACGTGCAAAAGGCATACAAAGTCCTACCCCGACTCTAGTTCGCTCATCAGTTCCTGTACCTACAGGCATGAGAGTGATTCCTGATAGAGTATTTGTAGCCCATTCATTAAAGAGCACAGGTGTGTTTGGATCGCCTACTCCTGCACCAGGGCCATGCCCGCGGGTAGCAAGTGTGATTATTCCATCCCAAAAATGTAATTCTGATGCACCTCGTTGTCAAGAACAGGTTTTTTTATTTTTTCCAGTTATTCTTGAGTCATACGGTGGTCTTGGGGTTCGCTGCCTTTCCTCGTCGTCTTTCATTACAATAATAATAATAATAATAATAATAATAATAATAATAATAATAATAATAATAATAATAATAATAATAATAATAATAATAATAATAAATAATGTTCATA
>JACPWH010000160.1 GCA_016197185.1 Ignavibacteriota bacterium | reverse complement strand
GTCGCTCGTATCTATTCTTTCTTGAGGGTATGCCTTAAATAGCAAGAGTGATTTGTAATCCGGTTTCAATCGTGTTAGAGTAATATCCCATGCAGTTTTTGCCGTAACAGGTTTTATTATATCTTGAACTGCATAGACCTTACTACTCAGCAGGATAAAGCAGACAAATAGTAATGCACGTAATTGGTTAGTGTTTTTCATGGTGTAAATAGTTGGTTTTGTTTTTTATTGAACTACTGAAATGTAGTTGCTATTAGAATAATAACACAATTTTGGTGAATCTATCACAGAAACCAAAGAACCCCACCCTGCCCTCTCCTATTGGGAGGGTTCTAAGGCTTTAAGTATTTGTGTCCTTTGTGATTTCTATTTTAACACAAAGGGCACAAAGGTTTTCACTAAGTTCACTAAGTTCACTAAGTAATGTCTATATTAGTAATAGTGATGTAATTTCATATTTTCCTCCTTCCCTATAGGGAATGCCGGAATGGTGTTCCTCACTCATCAAACAGACCCTCGCTTCTCCCCCTCCTAAGTCCAAAATGCCGATACGCCAATTCCGTAGCTTCACGTCCCCGAGGTGTGCGGTGCAAAAATCCCTGCTGAATCAAGAACGGCTCATATACCTCTTCAATCGTCCCGGCTTCTTCTCCTACGGCTACTGCAATCGTGTTCACACCCACAGGACCTCCCCCGAATTTCTCCATAATTGTGAGCAGTATCCGCTTGTCCATTTCATCAAGTCCGAACTCATCCACTTCGAGTGCAGCAAGTGCCATTTGCGCTATATCCCGTGTGATTGTCCCTGTTCCCTTTACTTCTGCGAAATCACGGGTACGGCGCAATAGACGATTGGATATACGAGGCGTTCCACGCGAGCGGGAGGCAATTTCCATTGCACCTTCGTCTTCGATCGGCACACCGAGCAAACCTGCCGAACGCTTCACCACCGAGAATAATTCCTCAGGATTATAATAATCCAAACGGTTAATCACACCAAACCTTGACCTGAGCGGTGCCGTGAGAAGTCCTGCGCGTGTTGTAGCACCGATAAGCGTGAAACGCGGAACGGTAAGCTGAATCGAACGGGCTGCCGGACCGGAGTCAATCATAATATCCAAACGAAAATCCTCCATAGCGGAATAAAGATATTCCTCCACCACAGCCGATAGGCGGTGAATCTCGTCTATAAATAATATATCCCCTTCGTTCAGGTTTGTAAGCAAACCGGCAAGGTCACCTGCTTTTTCAAGCACGGGCCCGCTTGTCGCTTTAATTTCGCTTCCCATTTCCTTGGCAATAATATAACTTAACGTAGTCTTTCCAAGTCCCGGAGGTCCCGTAAGCAGCACATGATCCAATGCCTCGCCGCGTTTTCGTGCGGCGGTGATAAACACTTTCAGGTTATCTACAATTTTCAACTGCCCTGTAAAATCATCGAATGAACTCGGACGGAGCGACAAATCCAAATCTTCATCTACTACTCGCTCCGGTGATGTGGATTCGGAGCGCGGCGGTGTTTTTGCCATTTCTTACCCTTCGCGATATATTCAAAATTCGTATCTTTACCTACAAAAATGCTAAAATTTTATTGAATGTGCGTAGAGTTTCATATCGTTAGCAAACCATTACCAATTATTAAAAATCCCATAAGGATGGCATATCGGTAGATATAGGAGGGCTGAAACGAGACAATCCCGTAGGGATGATATATCGGTAGATACATTGATTCATGGCGACGGAATCCCGTAGGGATGGCATATCGGTAGAATGTAAACTCCTACCGTCAAAATCCCGTTAGGGATGACATATCGGTTAATAAAATACCAATTTCAAAAAATCAAATAGATAAATTCATGGTTAACACATATACCCAAATTCATCTCCATATTATTTTTGCTGTAAAATACCGACAAGGACTTATCCACCATTCATGGAAAGATGAATTATACAAATACATCACCGGAATTATTCAAAGAAACAATCACAAATTGCTCTGCATCAACGGAATGCCTGACCATATTCATATACTTGTCGGCATGAGACCTGCACAATCTATTTCAAATTTATTACAGGATATTAAGGCAGATTCCTCACGATGGATTAATGAAAAGAATTTTTTAAAAATAAAGTTTGAGTGGCAAGAAGGGTATGGTGCTTTTTCTTATGGTAAATCACAACTTAAAGATGTAATTACATATATTGAAAATCAGGAAGAACATCATAAAAAGAAAACATTTACAGAAGAATATCGAAAGTTTTTTCAAAGTTTTGAAATTGATTTCGATGAGAAATATATTTTCAAGGAATTGATTTAATATTGATTTAACCAATATGTCATCCCTAACGGGATTCTATTGTGTTAGCTTGACGTTTTCTACCGATATTGCATCCCTATCGGGATTTTAGGAAAACGGAAAACAATTTGCTACCGAGATGTCATCTCTAATGGGATTTTCACCTTAAAAATGTAAGTTTTTTATTATATAATTACTTGAACTGCAAATGGATACAATCAACGTTCAAAACCTGACCAAAATATACCGTTCCCATGTGCGGCAGGAAGGTTTGAAAAACTCGATACGGTCGCTGTTTCATCGGGAATATAAGGAATACATCGCCGTGAACAACGTGTCGTTTTCGATAGCCGAAGGTGAACTTGTGGGTATGCTCGGCGCGAACGGTGCAGGAAAAACCACGATACTGAAAATGCTGTCGGGTCTGCTGACTCCCACCTCCGGCACTGCAACCGTGATGAACTATATCCCGTGGCAACGCAAGAATGATTTCCGTAAGAATTTTTTAATTGTGATGGGACAGCGCAACCAACTCTGGTGGGACTTGCCCGCCGCCGATTCGTTCCTGCTGAACAAGGAAATTTACGGCATCCCCCAAGACATGTTTCTAAAACGTCGTGATATGCTTGCCGAACGTCTCGACGTTGCCGACAAACTTCATGTGCAGGTACGGCGGCTTTCGCTTGGCGAACGGATGAAATGTGAACTTATCGCGGCACTCCTCCACTCCCCCAAGGTTATTTTTTTAGATGAACCTACCATCGGACTCGACGTGGTAGCGCAGCACGCACTTCGTGAATTTATCGCCGACTTCAACAAGGAATCAGCCACCACCATCATCCTGACAAGCCACTACATGGACGACATCGAACGGCTCTGCAAACGGGTGATGATTATTGATAATGGCAAACTCATGTTCGACGGAGCACTCTCGTCGCTTGTGGAACAGTTTGCTGCCGAGAAAATGTTGACCATTAAATTCACCGAAAAAGTAGAGAGGCACGAACTGGAAGCGATGGGCATAATCACCGACTATGCCGCAGAACAGGCATCGCTCCGCATCCCCCGCGCGAAGATTGCTGCGGTGGCAGGCGAATGTTTGGGACGGTTTCAGGTGGCAGATATTACTATTGAGGAAGTGCCGATTGAGGATATTATTCGGCAGATTTTTAGTAGGGAGTGAGGGGAAGTTATCAATAAAAGAACTATATCCTTGTATATTCAAAATATACTTTTTATTTTGCAAATATTCTATCTGAACATAAGTTAGAAAAACATAAAAACATTCCGAATAATCCTCAATACAAATTAATACCTCAAAAAATGAATAACTGGAAAGAAACCAAGGTTTGGAAAAAACTAGTGAAGATTAAAGGTGACGAAGCAGACAGAGTAAGAGGATTTTTAGTTGATGCTATTTGTATGGATAGAATTGAAACAATCCTCAACAAGGCAGGAACTTCACCCAAAGATTTCGCTCTCCATGATGCTGACCATTCATTTCGTGTAGCTGAAAGAATGTGGGAAATTATTCCAGCTAATACGAAAAAAATATTATCTGAATATGAATTAGCATTCTTACTTTTATCTGCTTATTTGCATGACATAGGTATGACGCCTGAATATATGAAGGTAAAGAATCATTTTACATATATCACTACAAATGATAAAACTGTTTTATCTGAAGGAGAAGTAAAAGAATTTCAAAATTGGCTGGACGAAGGGAATGACCAGTTTGATATAGAAACAAGTGTTATAGAAGATACTGAAAAAGCAGAAGAATTGATTACCTTTTATTGCCGTCATAAGCATAATGATTGGAGTGAAGACTGGATTAGGACTAATTTGAAGGATAATAAATTAGGATACTATACTAACTATCTTGATGATCTTGTAAATATTTGTCGGAGTCATCATGATGGTTTAGATGAGTTAAAGCAACCTAAGTTTAATCCACAAAAAATTCATGGCAAAATAATACACAAGAGATATATTGCCATATGTCTAAGATTAGCTGATGTTATTGAAATTGATCCTGAGAGAGCACCGGAAGTATTAATCAAGCATAGAAGCATAATAGAAGGTAGTCTATCTCACTGGCTTAAAGAGAAGTTTACCTCAGTCGATATTGATGAGAATCATAACATCTGTGTAACCGCAAATCCAACAAGAGCATTTATTCACAAAGCAATTTTCGATGTTGCTGACCAGATAGAACAAGAAACTAATCTATGCAATACGTTGATAAGTGAAATCCCTCTTAAGAATATTTCTCCTTCAAATAATTTAAAGCATGAATGGAATATTCACACGAGAGTTCACAGAGAAATAAAATCTACAGATGATTATGAATATATTGATGGTACATTTAAACCAAATTCCGAAAAACTACTTCAACTTCTTGCAGGTACGGAGCTTTACGGCAACCCGTTATTAGCAATTCGAGAATTGATTCAAAATTCTTTCGATGCTATAAAAGTCCAGATTGCATATAAAGTATTGGAAGAAGGACTTACTGATGATAAAGATATTGAGGCATTAAAAAAGAAATTCAATTTAGAATTATCTGTTTCAAAAGAAGGCGACGACTACTGGATTATATGCAAAGACAATGGTGTAGGCATGGACAAAGAAATTATTAAAAAATGTTTCTTAGTTGGAGGGGCAAACAAAAGACATGAACTTAAGGAACTCGAAAGAAAATGCAATAAAATTGGTCATAATATTGAGCTCACAGGCCAGTTTGGGATTGGTGTTTTAAGTTATTTTATGATAGCTGATAAGTTACTAATACAAACAAAAAAGAGCTATCTATCAGGGAACCGTGAAATAAATGGTTGGGAGTTCGAAATTAACGGTATATCAGATTTTGGTGAGCTACGCAGTTCAAGTTGTAATTCGAATGGAACTATTATTAAATTGAGAATTAAGCAAGAGTTAATTAACCAAATAGAATCAAGGGAAGCAATTGTTACTTTACTTACTAATATTCTCTCAAGAGTTCCTTGTAACTTTAATTTCATACATTTAAATAATGAGATAGTATCTTACTTACCAGGTTGGTGCAAGAAAAAAGAATTTTTCACACAGGAACTAGTAAAACAGTTTTCTGAACAATGTGTTCATGAAGTTAAAACTTCACAAGAGTTTTTACCCGATGAAATACAAGCAGAAATTAAAACTTCTGAGAAAAGAAAATTAGAAATTGGCGAGTTCTTTCTTGAATCGATTGAACTCCTTTGCCATGAAGGAAAACTGCAAAATAATAACGGTTATTTTCGAATACATATTCCTATTTTTAAAAACAAAGCAGGAGATTCCTTAGGTTTTTTCTTTGAAAAAATCAACAACAATAAAATTACTTTAGAAAAAATTAATCATGGTTTTTTATACTTCCCGGAATTTCAGCATAAAAGCATAAGTTGGAAAGGAGTAGGGCTTGAAACTGCAATCGAAGAAGGAAAGCATTTCGACTATAACAACTGCTTTATTGAAATAGATTTAACAAATGAAAAATCTTTTCATATTTCTACATCGAGACTTAATATAAATAGTACAATGAAATTCGACTTACTACTTGATGAGATAAAAGAAAAAATTAAAGATATGATTTCATTACACAAATCTAGGTTTACAGAATCTAAATACTCTCTTTTTAATTACATTATTTCAGACTCTTTTCAATTAGCAACCGATGACATATACTGGACATTTGATTTACAAGAAAAAGATACAATTTCATTTGAAAAAGTAAAGTATCCATTGATATTTGACATCTCATACGGCTCTCCAAATCTTGAATATGAATATTATAATTTATCCTCTCCTGAATACTTCCTTTTTTTTAACGAAAGAATCTATAGACTTTGTAGTTTATTAAGTTGTGGTAACAGCTATAGTCAAAGAAAATTTGAGATTGATATAAATATAATAAAGTTTGATAAAGCTGTGTTCTATGATGATGGTAGTTTTAGAATCTTATTTTTAATTCTAGATTCATTAAGTAAATACATTAATTTCCCTTTTGAATATAGAACGTCAAATTTCCCTCCTGAATGGAAAAAATTATTTTGTTTTCGCGGAGTTGATTCAAATGAAATTGTCTTAAATACAAACTCTCCCTATTTTAAGTATATTAACTATGAAAATTTTGTATATATCAAGAACTTTTTTAAAGAGAAAAAAAACCTACATAGTGAAGAAGGGAAATCAATCCTTGAAGATAGATCAAAATCTTTTTGTTTTATGCTTTATTTAATTTCAATAAATGATAAAAGCTATTGGAATGCTCTCACTCAAAATCATACGAGCTTTGTAAAGGGAATTTGGACTAATATGTTTGGTAATGAAATAGAAATTTTATATTTTTTTCATGATGATATAACTGATACATATCTTACTTTTATATCAATTAATGGATGGGTAAGTTTTTCTGATCGTGATAGAGAAATAGGAGAAGAAAGATTATTACCACTTCCAGAAATTGATTGGAGACTAGTCGATACCCATGAGCAGGGTGACCCTTATGACTAGCATGCTCACCCATTATATTGGACTACTGGTAGGCAATAGCACAATTTCCTTAATACCCTCCATAGCCTCGCTTAAGAGTGGCTTTAGTATGAAACCTCCTCTTTCCCTTAACAAACTTCCTAAACTATTCCTTATTATACCGTATAAACCTCTTTGGATAGAATTGATATGTCATTTGTAAACAGTTCTTGCATCCTTAAGCTTTTCGCTATTGCTTTCTTCCCTTTTTGAAATGCTAATTTATATTTGTCACCCACCAATCCCCATCATCGTCCGCTCATGCGACTCCGTATGATGCAACTCCCACTGCGTCTCCACATTGCCGCCCAGCATAGCATACTTACCCGCTAAGTTCTTATGTTCTTATGTAAGTGCATACCCTTCTTTAACCACCCCGTCCTTCGGACACCCCT
>JACPWH010000159.1 GCA_016197185.1 Ignavibacteriota bacterium | reverse complement strand
TCCTCCCCAGACCTTAATAAATCTTCTTTAGTTACTATGAGAGACGCTTGGAACCACACTATTTTTTTAGCTGCTGTAGAGGAGGGGAGAAGAGACTCTATTGAAGTTCTGCTAAGGCAAAAAATTGCTGTACATACTGTTGGTCCTCACGGTAACGATGGGCTTGCACTAGCTGCTTTTAACGGGTATACAGATCTTATTCCTCTTCTTTCTCGTTATCTTCCTGTTAACCGCCCCAACGCCCAAGGACTTATTCCCATTCATCAGGCTATTAGACAAGGCCACTCTTCGACTGTCCGTGCCTTGATTAAAAATGGCGCTTCTCTCACCCTTGAATGGACATCCCCTGAAGGGATTCTTTTTTCCCCTGTTGCCTTAGCTGTTATATCAGGTGATATTGCTACTCTAGAAGTGCTCCTGCAGGAAGATGACCAAGGAGATATCGATTTAACCCAAACTATTACCGGTATAGGTACTCTTGTGCATCTAGCTATTCTTGTTGATCAAACGCCTATGCTCCAGTATCTTTTGGAAGTACAACATGCTTTTACCCAGGGACTACTTGAAAAGAAGGCTTTTGGCAGAACCCCTCTTCATTTAGCTTCCTATGTTGGTAATTTACCAGCCATCCGCTTTTTAGTTAGACAAGGTGCTGATATAGAAAAACCAGATGGAGAGAATGAAAGCAAACCAGTCCATTGGGCAGCCCTAGGCAAACAACCGGAAGTGATCATGCTTCTAGATTTGCTTGGTGCCGAACTTCAGTCCGCCGATAAGGAAGGGAGAACCCCTCAAGTGTTACTACAATCTCAACTCGCTCGGCTTGAAGAAGAGGAAATTTCCTCGGCTAACGAATGTTTGGCTCTGTTAGATAAACTTCCCCGCATGGCGAAAAAAGAGAAAATCAAGCCACCCAATTTTTCTAAGCTTCCTCCTATAAATCTTGTCTTTCAAGGAGGAGGACCAAAAGGAATAGCGTATGTAGGAGCCATCCGCAAGATGGAAGAGCTCAATACCCTTAGTGAAGTGAGAAGAATTGCTGGAACTTCTGCCGGAGCTATTACTGCAGCTCTCCTTTCTGTTGGATATAGTTCATCTAAATTAGAAATTTTTCTCAGCCATAACTTCATTGATCTACTAGATGCTGAAAAGGAAATAGAAAAAGGGCTTCTGAAAGGAGTAAGAATAACTGCTGGAAAGGGAGAAACAGGTATATTAAGTGTCAGTAAGACAGCGGTCCAAGAATCGCTAAAAGGTATTTTGAAAGAATATTGGCGCACATTTAAATCAAATGTCGCGGACCTATGGAGCAAAGCAGAAGGCTCCTATGGATGGGTGGAGGCAACTGCTTCAACAGTTGCTGCGCCCTTTAAAACAGCTAAAGAGCTTTATAAAGGGCTGTCTGGCATTCCTGGTTTAGTGGGATTTTGCGAGGGAGATGCGCTTAGAGAATGGATTGACGATCTGATCCAAAATGCTACGCAAACTAAAGATCATCCTAAAGGGATTGAGTACTGCACTTTTGGAGAGTTACACAATCTCGTTTTGAAGCATCCAGAAAAATATAGAGACCCTTACATTTTTTCTATCCGACTTAGCAAGTTAGATCCTTCCGATATCGAGTGTTTCAGTTACGAAAGTTCCACATGGAAAAACCTTGTTATTTCTGATGCAGTAAGGGCCTCTGTTTCTATCCCAGGGATATTTAAACCTCATATATTGCACTTTAAAGATTCCACTGAGACTCGTCATCCTGTAAAACACCATGGAAGGTTTGTCGACGGGGGGCTTATTAGAAACTTTCCTTTAGATGCTTTTGACTACAATAGATATCAACAACACAAACGGGATTGGGGAGGAGCGACGAACCGCCGCACCCTAGGGCTAGGTTTAAAGGTACTTTCTGAAATGACCCCTGAGCAGATTGACTCCATAACCTCAGCTGAGGAACTTTTGCAAGCAGTAGTTTCCACTTACTATCACGCCGAAGATATTTTAGCACGTGAAAAGGCCTATAACCAAAATCGCACTATTCCTATTTCTATTGAGGACGTAGAGCTCATGGATTTCGATGTTGACGAGACAAGAAAGAAAGCTATGATTAAATCTGGAGAAGAGGCAGTGCACTCTTTTTTCGGAGCAGCTCAGGAAAAGAGCCTGAGCCTTTTGTAGACCTATCTAGAGCGAAAGATGTCCGTCTTCTTGCCCCACACCCAGACTTTGTGGGTAGACAAAAATACTTGAGCCTTCTTACGGATGCTCTGGTTATTGATCGAGAAGAGTGGGATCCTAGATCTCCGGTAAAGGTAAGGCTTTTATGGGGCCTAGGGGGAATGGGAAAAAGCGAACTGGCCACTAGATTTGCTAATTCCCATCTCCATGACTTTTCTATTATCTGGACGATCCGTTATGAAAGTGAAGCGGCGGTTGACCAAGGGTATAGAGACCTAGCGCAGCGGCTAAAGGTTTTTATAGAGGACAGAATGTCTACTCAGCAGATTCGAAGAAAAGTACATGGCTATTTAGACAATAACTCTTTTGAAAAACCATGGCTTCTTTTCTTAGATGGTGTGGAAAAACAAATCAAACAAGAAGATCTCCCTCAAAGGGGAGGGATGATTTTAATTACAGCAAGGCACAGTTTTGTAAGAACAAATGCAAGGGAAAAAATCAAAGTGGAGGAATTTTCTAAAGAGGAAGGGATCGCTTTACTCATAAGAATTACGGGGGAGGAGGAAAGCGAGGAGATGGGCCATCTGGTGGAGGATTTAGGGGGGGTTCCTTTGGCTTTAAACCAGGCGGCTCACTACATCAACAGCACGCCTGCTTCTAGTGTTGCCAAATATCGAGAGGTCTATAACTTGGCTAAAGATCCTTTACAAGGGCCAGTATCTGAAGATGACCGCTACCAGTACACCCTTAAAACAGTATGGAACATTACTTTAGAGAAACTGAAAAAAGAATCTATCAAAACCATGAGTTGGTTAGAGTTTTGTGCTTTTTTCGGTCACGCAGAGATACCAGTTAGTTGGCTAGAAAAGTGGGCAAATTTTCTCAATGTTAAAACATCAAAGATGCAAGAAAGTGATGAGATATTAAGAACCTTAGAAAACTATAGCCTTATGACGTACGATAAAGAAGAGAAGGGGCTGTTTTTGCATAAGATCCTTAGAGCGGTGATCCAACAAGCTAGGTTGTCTAAAGACAATGGGACAAGAATACAAGCTTTCTTTTCTTTTGTTTTTGTCGCATCGATAGGAAACGAGTTAAATATAGATCAATTTAAGAAAGAAGATTGGAAAGTCCTTAATAAGTGGGAACCTCATGCGTTGTATGTCGTACAAGATGAGTCTCCTCTTCCCCCTTCTTTGTTTCGAGGAGCGAGTGTCTTTAGTAAACTAGGCCTTTTGTTTTGGCAGAAAGGCAAATATCAAGAAGCTTTAAAGTATTCTAAAAAGGCTTTAAAGGTGAGGAGGCAATCATTAGGCAAAAAACATCCTGACGTGGCAGGGAGCTTAGATAATGTAGGAATGAATTTATATGCTTTGGGTGAATATAAAAAAGCTCTCCGTTGTCATAGAAAAAGTCTTGCTATAAGGCAAAAGCTTTACGGAGACGAGCATCTTGATGTAGTAGCAAGTTTAAATAATATAGGAATTAATTTAAACGCTTTGGGATCGTATAAAGAGGCTCTTAACATAACGAGAGAAGCTTTCAATATACACAAGAAACTACTGGGAGAAGAGCGCCCTGAAATTACTTTGAGTTTAAACAACTTGGGAATAAGTTTACACGTTTTAGGCAACTATGAAGAAGCTCTCACTTGTTATGAAAAAGCCCTTTCTATGAAAGAAAAACTTTGGGGAGATGAGCATCTTGACGTAGCATTGGGTTCAGATAACGTAGGAAATAATTTACACGCTTTAAGAAGGTATGAAGAAGCTCTTACTTATCATAAAAGAGCCTTTACCATAAGGAAAAAAATTCTAGGAGAAGAACATCCCGATGTAGCAGCGAGTTTAAATAATATAGGAATGAGCTTGCATGGTCTAGAGAACTATGCAGAAGCTCTTAGCTCCTTTAATACGTCCTTTGCCATACAAAGCAAACTAATAAAAGAGGGAAATTTGAAAGAGGAACATCCTGATATAGCAGTGAGTTTAAGCAACTTAGGAATGGTTTTTTATAGCTTGAGAAACTACAATGATAGTCTTATCTACCATAAAAAAGCTCTCAGCATAAGACAAAGGTGCTTAGGAGAAAGACATCCCAGTGTGGCAACAAGTTTAGGTAATGTGGGAAGCAGTTTTTATGCTTTAGGAGAGCACCACGAAGCCCTTATTTTCTCTAAAGCAGCTTTGGTATTAGCTTGTAAAGCCTTTCAGCAAGTGCACCCTGATGTGATCCGTTACCTAGAGGCTGTCATTCATATATTAAATCGACTCACTGACCAAACCTTAATAGAAGCTGCCAAACAAGAGCTCTATTCTTTATGTGTGGAGGTTCTTGGAGAAGGTCACACGCTCGTTCAGCAACTTATGTCTGCTGGCAAAAAAGAACCATGGTGCATCTTGATGTAGAGATCTTTTAATAAAAAATTTATTTATACCGTTAATTATTAAACAGATGATAACACAAAGAGGTTATCGTCCATTGAATCTATTGCATGGCATTAAAATCTATTTAAAAAATCAAAATGGGATTGAAACTCCTCAAATCATAAGATATACTAAAAACAGAAGTAAGAAAGTTTAGAAAAATAAAATGCTTTATAGATACCTAGACCCTAAAAACGATCTCGTCTTTCGAAAAATCTTTGGAACAGAAAAGCATAAAGGGATCCCTATGGATTTTTTAAATGCCGTTTTTGCTCTCAAAGGAAAAGAACGAATCGTTGACCTCGAATTTTTAAATCCGAGACAAGCTCCCGAGATTGAAGCAAGGAAAGAAAGCATTGTCGATGTTTTAGTCCAAGACCAGAAAGGGACGAAATTCATCGTAGAGATGCAGGTAGCCAAAGTAGAAGGTTTTGAAAAAAGGGCCCAATACTATGCTGCTAAAACCTACTGCGCGCACTTTGGCAAAGGAAAAAAATACCAAGACCTTACCAAGGTAGTTTTTCCTAAAAAAGAGCGCTATAAATCGGACCATGTCATTTTAGATAATCATTCTTACGAACATGATCTCAAAGATTTTTCCTTTACGTTTGTAGAGCTTCCTAAGTTTACTAAAACAGAAAAAGAGCTCAAACTGATCATGAATACTGCCGATGCTAAAGGAATGCTCGATGCAGTTAAAAACGAAGGCGTACAGGAAGGCTCAGAAAAAGGACATAAAGAAGAGAAGATAGCTATTGCTAAAAAGATGCTTCATCGGAAACGCCCTATAGAAGAAATCATTGAAGATACTAGCCTTTCTAGAGAAGAAATCATCCAACTTAAAAATTCTTAAAAGAAAGCTTAAAAATAGTAGCGCTCTACTACAGGAAAGCTGGTTGCAAAAATCGTTTTAAAGCCAATGCCATCTTGGGGAATACTATGAGACTATTCGAATGCTTTTAAACCACTTCTAGTCACCATCTAAAGCTTCTAGATACTACTAACCTGAGTTTTGAGTTGTCTAAGCAGTGATCAATAAGTTTTTTTCCTTTGCCGTCCATCTTAATGAAGGTTTTTTGGGTTGGTGGCTGTAGGCCACAATCCCACTTATTACATTTATCAAGAAGTTCCATATGCTTCTATGACGGGAATGTTCGATCTGGGAGATGTTTTTTAATTGGTCGTTCACGGTCTCTACCAAGGAGCGCTTTCTCAATAATATTTTGTCTTCTAAAGTCATCAGCTTCTGCTTCATATTTGATCGTATACTGGTAAATAGTTCCAAACCGCGCTGAAAGAGCGATTGTGCTAGCTCTGCTGAAATGTAGGCTTTATCTCCAAATAGTTTTCCCATAATCCCCTTCGATAATGTTTCCATCATAGATACGTCTGCAATATTTCCTGGTGTCAACTGAAAAGCCAAAATTTCTCCTTTATCATTGATAATCAAATGCAATTTAAAGCCATAGAACCAACCTGCGGTAGTTTTGCCTCTTTTTGCTAAGCCTCTAAAAACGTTATTTCTTTGAATTCTTTTATTATGGCAAACTGCAATTGACGTGGAATCGATGAAGGCAATACCCGTCACAACCCCTCTTCTTTGCAGAAGGTAAGCAAATAAAGGGACAAAAAGATTTTTCATTAAATAGACAAAGCGGTTATAGCTTATAATTTTTGGAAAAGCCGATTTAAAATTAGAACATATATGAAAGTAAAAATGCTTAAATGTTCTGTAGCCTGATTGATGGAATAGAATGATAATAGTCATCATTTCTGGGATAGATAGTACTGGATCTGGCCCATGTTTGGGTTTGTTTGAATCAATAAGATGTTTTGCCCATTCTTCTTTAAACTTTTTCCAAAAATCATCTACTGAACAATATAAAGCTATTAAGTCGTTCATTTTGACCTCTTCTTGATTGCATTCGTGTTCCAACAAATGCTTTTACATCAAGTCGAGGTCTTTTTTCACTAAAATTTTACTTATCTGTTTAATCAACAAAGGGATCAACTCAAAACTCAGGTTACTACCATCCAGCGTATGCTCAACTGTCTTAAACCGGAACAACTTCAGTAAGCATTTGAAAAAATGCCAAAAGAATCTCTTACCGTTGTAGAGGTTAAAAAAAATGTGGAGAAAAACGGGGGGAGCTATGAGTTGTCAACGATTTCGGAGCTACGGTAGTGCGAGCATTGACAGGTTTTCCTAGTTTGAAGCAGATGGTTTGTATGTGGAGAACGTAAAAATAAACCTTGTAAGCTTTCCTCAAAAAAATTAATATGTCTTTTCTCTTATGAAAGAAGAGATCCCTAACTTTAAAAAGAAGGTAAGTGATGAGTCTCACGCATTCTCCTTTAAATGTTAGTACCTTAAACTATCCTTGGAACTGCCTTTCCCATGACTCCTCGGTTTCGCATTCTCAATTTTTGTTTTCTAAGACAAGTAGTTGTACAGTCATCAATTCAAACGCCTCAAACAGTCGCCTTTTTGAGACCGACCAAGGCGAAGTGATCCTCATCCCTAAAACCCCGCTGAGGTCGCCGGTGAAAAGCTCCTTAGACCTCTTATTGATACTGTTCACCGTTTAGCTTCAAAAATCACCTCTCCTACTTTAATAAACTCTGCCCTAAGTTTTGGAACATCCTGCCTTTCTTTCGTCCAATCTCTTCCTCATCTTATCCCTCTTCTACCCGTAGCAAGTGCCCAACTGAGCGACTTAGCAACAACAAGCCATAAAGAGCAAGAAGAAGATCCTCAAGATCTTTTGATAGAAGTGCCTACTTCCACCTTCCCCACCTGGCAAAAAGTAGAGTCCTTTGCCTCTACTCCTTTAAAAAGCCCTTTTTCTAAAGAACCGCAATTCTCAGCAGAAGCTCAGCCGCAATCTCTTTCCCTCCTGCCACCTGCTCTATTTACAAAAATCCTCGCTTCTCCACACGAAATCGACTGGGCTTCTTCAGAGTTCGATAAAGCGTCTTTAGTTGCTATAAGGGATTCTTGGAACCGTAGCATTTTTTTAGCAGCTATAGAAGAGGGAAGAAGAGAGGCTATTGAAACTCTCCTAGCCCAAAATATTGCCGTGCACACTGTAGATTTTCATGGCAATAATGGACTAGCACTAGCTGCTTTGAATGGGTATTCTGATCTTGTTCCTCTTCTCTCTAACCATTTTCCTATCAATGGCTACAATGCTCATAAGATGACTCCTATTCATCAGGCCATTAAACAAGGCCACTCTCAGGTTGTACAAGCTTTGGTGAGAAATGGCGCCTCTCTAACCATTGGCTGGAAATCCCCTGAAGGAGTGCTCTTTTCTCCTGCTGCCTTAGCAGTCCAGTCAGGCGATATTCCTACTTTAGAGGTACTCATCCAAGAAGATTATCAAAAAGATATTGATTTAACCCAGTCCATTGCTGGTATAGGAACCCTTGTCCACCTAGCCATCCATACAGACCAAACCCTCATGCTTCAATATCTTTTAGAAACTCAACATGCTTTTACCCAAAGACTGCTTGAGCACGAAGACTTTCTCGGCAGAGCTCCCCTTCATTTAGCTTCCTATATTGGCAATCTACCAGCTATCCGTTTTTTAATAAGGCAAGGAGCTGATATAGAAAAACCTGACAAAGAAAATGAAAGAAGACCGATCCATTTTGCTGCCCTAGGCAAACAGCCCG
>JACPWH010000279.1 GCA_016197185.1 Ignavibacteriota bacterium | reverse complement strand
TGCATCCCGAAACTATTCTTCCTGCGGTTGAACGTGATATTCCTGTTCGGGTTCTCAATACATTCGCACCTGATGATACGGGAACGTTAATTGTAGCAAAGGCAACCCGTGAACACGGGATATGTGCAGTAACATTAAAAAAGAAGTGTTTGTACGTTTCTGCTAATGGTCTGACTTCACAACAAACTGTGGATTTCTTTAGAGATGTTGCAGAATATTCAGGTGAATTCTATGCTGCCGCTCTCGGCGAAAGCAAATGTTTTGCAGTGGTAGATGCTCCTACCGATACATCGATACTTGACAGATTGTATCAACTCACGCCACATATCGATGTTCAAGATATAACTCTTTTATGTGGGGTTGGTATCGGGTTAAACGGAGAACTTGCAGCACGATTTTCCGAAGCAATAAGTCCATTCTCGCCGATTGCAGTTCTTTATGGTGTTTCAGATGTTGGACTTATCGCACTACTTCCCACCGAATCTGCCGAAGATGCGCTTCGAGCCGTGCATGAGATTATCGGTTAGATTATTCCACAGATAGTTTTCTCTTATTTATAACAAAAGCCGAAGCAATTTCTTGCTTCGGCTTTTGTATATAGAGAAACTTAAGATTAGATTCTAAAAATATAGACCGTAATATTTAATATGCTTGAATTATTATATCAAGACGAAGGTCTTCTATACTAACTCCGTTATCTTCCAACAGTACTTTGAATGAGCTCGAAGTTTTATCATATATTACGGGAACAGACACATTGTTAGAATTAAAGCGAGTTCCATTTGTGCTTTCCAATGAAACCATTGCCACATAATTTGCATCACCTAAATCTGTAAAATTAACAGTGATTTCTGAATACATGGGTGCGTTATTTATGGATGCACTTGATATGGCACCACCTGTAGCAGTAATTGCCCCGGCTCCACCGCCATCACTATTATCACCTACATTCCCAAAAGTAACAAACCCTGCTTGAGGTCTTGTATTTGAAGAGATACTGATTTCTTGTTCATAATAGGGACTACCTGTCCCCCCTGCATTTTTATAAAATCTTACAATCAGAATTTCATTTGTTTTTGGAATGCCCGTAATTGTATATGTTAATTCACCGTTTGTCAAATCGAAATTCTGACTTCCTCCAGATGTAATAACAGTATGATTCAATGAATTATAATATGCAGACAAATCACTCTTTTTAACAATCCTGAATGAAAAATCTGTAAACTGACTGTCAATTATTGTAACGTCATAGTTTATTGTAGGCATCGTTGGAGTAGATCCGTCGCAATTCGGAGAATTGTCCGGCACTATAGATCTGGTCTCTGTTCTTGTAACATTTGTTTTAAATGTATAATCAACAGCAGCAAAAGCCTCTGAAGTAAATATACCAATGCAAATAAGTAATAGGATAATCCCATTTTTCGTTTTCATATTTATACCTGTGATTTGTTATCAAAAAAAATTTAATGGTTTAGGTCGGGTATTAGCCGATATTACTTTTTAGCTGAATTGATTATCTTTTCATACGCTGCCTTATTGAGTTCGCTTTGAATTCTTTTCATCGCTATTTCCTTATATGCAGGGTTAGCTATAATTTTGCTAAAGAACGGATTTGTTGTAAGATCTACACCTGATTTAACAAGTTCACTTTGAGCTTGTGCAAATGCTTGTTCCATGGTTGCATCGTTAAAAAATGTTTTTGGAACATCCGGCTCATTTGTTGAAACATGTTCATCAGTTAAACGGGCATACGTACCTAAAACTACTTCTTGTTTTGATTTCATATCATCAATATGAGCAGCCATTAGCTTTCTATTTTCAGGAGTATTCTTGGTTAAAGAAGGAATATTAAGATTAGTCATAGGCTCATTTTCTGTGAAAGAAGGAAGATCGAAATTAGTATGAGGAACCGAACTTTTCACATTCATGTTCGTTTTTTTCATTTCTTCTCTATATCCCGGAATCAATTGAGCAAGAGTATTGTTCATTGCACTCATTTGATCATTGTTTTTCTTCAATTGATCTTGTGTATATGAAGCGGCTAATTGTAATTCACGGATTTCATTTGCTTGTTTTTCGATTACAGCACTGAGTGAATTTGTATTCAAACCTACAGCCACATTGATAACATTCATATCAGTTCTGTCCCCTGCAGACCAAGCTACACCAACAATTTTTCTGTAATCACTTGCTTTCATTGAGCTTGGAGCGACAGCAGCACCTAAACCGTTATTCCCGCCACTTGGCAGAATGAAATCACCAAGATTGACCTTACCAAGAACACGAACCGGAACTTGTCCCATGAAAGCAACTTTTTCGTAATTTTTTGCTTTGCCGTTATCGGGAGTGTTACCAAGAACAAGAGGCTTGGTTGATATAACCATTAATTGATCTGCATTAATTGTATTTTTTGTAATTTTTCCACCTTTGAGTGCAACTATATCAGAAGCAATGAATTTTTCTTTTGTATCAATCTTTGGAAGCCACTCTGCATAATCTGCAGCACCTGACTCGTATGTAACACCAATATTATCATGCATATAGTTTATATAATCACATTTTACCGTATTTGCGTCTTTTACACCTTGAATTGCGTTGGCAAGCTGGACTCCGGTACCAATAATGTCTGCTGCTAACATTGCCACTTGAGCAACTTTTATAATCACACCTGCAGCTGAGGCAGTAGCACTTCCGGTACATGCACCTAATGTAGCGGCAGCACATGATGCATCTCCTGCTGCTTCCACACCTTGTTGAATCATGTCGGCAATACTGATAACACCGTTCATAATGGATTCAGTCAAAGCCCATGCTGCATCGTCTCTTCCACCTTCAGCATTATCAATTAAATAGTCGAGTAATTTCAGATAATCGGTATGCTCACTGTCCACACCGTCAGCATCCAATTGAGCTATGGTTTGACCTTCAATACGACCAACCACTGTGCCACTTGCATTTCTGAACTGTACATAGTCATTTGAAATACCGGGGGTAGCATTGTTTACTTTTATCGCAATACCATTTCCGTCAGTCGGATTAATAAATGTTGCGGTAAAGTTACCGTTGTTCGAGCCTTGTCCCTCAAAAACCAAACCGGCTGAATATTTAGCATATAACTCATTGGCTGCAGCAGTAGAAGTATTACCTAATGCAAATCCGTTTGCAGAAGCTGAGGAAGTGTTGCCCAGTGCGAAAGAGTAATCGCCGGTAACTTGGTTGCCGTTTCCACCGAGGATACCGTTATAATTTCCGGAATTGACAGTATTATTTTGACCACCAAGAATGCTATTCCAGTTACCGGAAGAAATGATATTTGTTTGACCACCACCGATAAAGTTATGATTTCCATTCGAAATTGAATTGGAATGACCGCCGCCGATAGTTGAATATGTTCCTGAGTTAGTAATTAAATTCGTATTTCCACCGCCGATTGTTGAATTGTCTGCAGCTGCAGAAACGGTATTTGATATACCGCCACCAATTGTTGAATTAATTACAGTATTGATAGTATTAGAAGCACCACCTCCAATTGTTCCTTTACTGCTGTTCGTCGTAATTAAATTATTCATACCACCACCAATGGTTGATGCGTCAGATTCAGCATCAATAGTATTGTTCGAACCACCGCTGATAGTTGAGCTGTCGTTAATATCTATTTTGTTCCGTTCACCGCCGCCGATTGTTCCGTATAGTGCGTTTCCGGTAACAACATTGGTACGTCCTCCGCCAATTGTTGAAGCATTTGAAGAGATTTGTACTGTATTATCAACACCTCCACTAATCGTTGCTGCATCAGATTCACCAAATACCAAGTTGTTTGTACCGCCGCCAATGGTTGCACTATCTGAATTATTAATTGTATTCATTCTACCGCCGCCAATGGTTCCAAGTGTGGCTGTTGTCGTTACCATGTTATCTGCACCACCGCTAATTGTAGAACCATCTGATTCATTTACGATTGTATTTTTTGCACCGCCGCCGATGGTTGCACTGTCTGTATTTGTAACAGTATTTGTCCAACCGCCGCCTATAGTAGACACTAAGGAGCCTGCTTGAATTGTATTATCAGAACCACCGCCAATTGTAGAGGCATCTGCATCATTCAAAACTACGTTGTTAGTACCGCCGCCAATCGTGGATGAATCAGAATTGTTAATTGTATTCAGACGGCCACCCCCTATTATACTGAGCGTAGCTGCATTAATTATCATATTATCTGAACCGCCGCCGATGGTCGAACCGTCTGATTCGTTCAATATTCTATTTACTGATCCGCCGCCGATAGTTGCACTGTCAGTATTATTAATTGTATTCTGCCAGCCGCCGCCTATCGATCCCATCAATGCATTTGTTGTGATTGTATTATCAGAACCGCCTGCGATAGTAGAACCGTCTGCTTCATCTTGAATTGTATTCTTCGAACCGCCGCCGATTGATGCACTGTCAGTGTTTGGAACTATATTCTGATAACCGCCGGATATTGTACTGTATGATGAATTTTCGCCCACAGAATTTTCACGTCCACCGCCTACAGTACTCGCAGTTGAATTACTCCGTACTGCATTCGTCATGCCACCGCCTATCGTTCCTGATATTGATGACTGTGTATTATCCTTACCACCACCGATTGTGCCGTATTGTCCATTATTTATGTTGTTATCTCCGCCACCGATTGTCCCCGATAAACCTTGTGATATATTCTCTGTTCCACCACCGATGAATGAATTTGTTTCTGATGATGTGTTATTCGAACCGCCGCCTACCGATGAATTTACTCCAGAGGCTATATTATTGCCACCACCGCTTACTGTCGAATTCACTCCGCTCGCTATGTTCGATGTTCCGCCGCCTACCGTCGTTGAGGTTCCCGATGCTCTATTTGTATTACCTCCTCCTACTGTTGCGTTCTGTGACGTTGCCTGGTTATTGAATCCACCGCCTATCGTCGTGTATGTATTATTGGCGAGATTCGTATTACCACCGCTTATCGTTGATGAACTGCCTGTGGCTGTGTTCGAGCCCCCGCCGCCGGCTGTGGAAAATTGTCCTGACGCCGTATTGTCATTTCCACCACCTACTGTAGAATTTGATTGAGAAGCAAGATTATTTATTCCACCGCCTACTGTCGAGTTCGAGCCTGATGCCGTGTTCGAATTGCCCCCGCTTACCGTCGCTGCGGTTGCCTGGGCTTTGTTGTTATAACCACCGCCTACTGTTGCTTGCGTTGAGCTTGCTATGTTAGTATTGCCGCCGCTTATTGTCGTATATGTGGAAGTTGCCTTATTTGTATTGCCTCCTCCTACTGCTGAGTTCGAACCGCTCGCTATGTTCGAACCGCCGCCGCTTACTGTCGCATTTGTACCGCTTGATGTATTTGATGAACCGCCGCTTACTGTCGCATATAAGGCGTTCGCTGTATTGGTGCTTCCGCCGGCGGCTATTGCATAGTTTGCCTGTGCTTTGTTTGTAAAACCGCCGGTTATCGATGTGTAACTGCTTGATGCTACATTCGCATCGCCGCCGCCGATAAATGAAAATGCTCCTGTCGCTGAATTTGCAAGACCCTTGGACGTCTTCTTTTCATTTTGAAGTTCTACCGAAAGTTTATCCAATGTAATACTGCCATCTGCTATTTTACTTGTCGTGATGCTGCCGTCCGGAACATTTTCGGTCATAAGTGCATAAGGGACAGAACTTAATGGTATTCTGGATCCCTCCGGTTTGCGGTCGTAACTGATGCTGACAAAATATTGCTTGTCAAACACAATTGATTTTGCAAGCTGTTTTGCAGAGCCAAGAGTGAGGTTAAACAACCCTTTTGTAAGAGAAAGTGTGAACTCCTCAGTATGGAGAGGAGCACCACCAACCTGTTTATCATAAAGAGAAACAACAATTGTATGGATGCCGTCAGCAACCGGTTTGGAAGTGCTGTCTGTAATCACACCCTGAACAGTAAAATTTCGAGGCATCTGAGCTGATGCAGAATGGAGGCATGCTACCGTCATAACTCCAACGCAAAACAGAAAGAGAGATTTCATCATAAATCCTGAAAATTGAATAAAAAAGACAATAGTTTCATACTCACTTAATAACAATGCGGCTGCATTAACTAAAAAATGCAAACAAAAATAGTCTGAAAACAACAGAATACAAAACAAAACTGATTTATTAGGGTTTTTATTTTCAATTTTTGTAGGAGTATGTCCCAGATATTTGTAGGCATTTATACCTGTATCGTGCATTTTCTATACCAAAAAAGAAGAAAAATGATTTTTTCACAAAAAATTCTCTTCTTCTCATTAACACGAAAAGTTTTCAATTTTTGAGTAATAATCATTAAACTATACTCAGAATAGAATGAATTACATGGACAGGGTAACTGAGACATGATATAACTATTTCACACTCACATTTGAATAGAAGGCTCGTACATGTGCGATGACATATAAAAAAGAAGCCGAAGCGTTTTTCGCTTCGGCTTCTTGATGAGTATGCTAAAAACAAAACTTATTTTGCTTTTATAATCCAATTAACATAGATGTTCTTAGGGCGGGTTTCATTTCCGCCTGTTGCATTTGTAGTAACTGTAGTTGTTGTTGCTGCCGAAGTTGCAACACTTGTTCCTGCACCGGCGGCGGCATCTGCATTAATCGTATGACTGTGCGATTGCAGTCTGTCGCCTTGTACAGAACCGAGTTTTGCACCGGTACCGCTACGTGAACCTTCATCAGGGTCGTTTCCTGAGCTATTATCTGCACCGCGAAGAAAATACCCGCGCATATCGGGTAAACTTGTGTTATCAGGATTTCCGCCACTTGCTAGAAGTGCGGCAAGCGCATTTTTCTCTGATGCAGTCAGTGAATCCAAACTTGCAATCGCTCGCCCATCGCACAAATACCAACCACTTTTTTCAAGATATGTTAAATAACTGCCTGCACCCATATATGCCTGAACAGTACCAAGCGGTACCCTGAAATCATTACTTGCAGGTGAGTGCCATGCTCTTTCAAAAATATATCCGTCTGCATCCACAACAATTTTCATTGGACGTGAAATGTCTCCATGAACTGGACCGATATTATAAGAGAACTTGCCGTTTAGAAAGTTAACATCCCCGGCTGCCTGTGCACCGCTATTCCAAATTTCTTCCATTGCACCATCTGAATAATTTACGGTAAATGTTATAGTTGTCAGAGTGCTGTCAATCGTTTGATAGCTAACCGAATCTAACGGCGGATTTGCAATTTTCACCGGAGGGTTCATAAGCAAAGATGTGAATTTCATCTTAGGCAGCGATTGAGTTTGCGAAAAAGCAACCGAGCCGGCAACAATAAACAAGAATATAAAAACGATTTTTTTCATAATAGTAATAAATTATAATGTACGAAAGATTGATTAATCAAAATACCGATTAGCTTGAATTATTGTTGAGTTACTTTAGCTTCAGCCATTTCATTCAAGATTTTAACATTTAATTTTTCTGTCAAACCGTCATTTATCCTCTTTTTGAAGTAGGGATCGTTTTCAAATTTTTTGTAGAATGTATTACTACTGAGATCAACACCTCTGTTAAGCAAGGTTTCTTTTGATATACGCACAGCATAATCAATCATTTCTGGAGTATAGAAAGGAGATTTTCCCTGCATTTTCATAGGATTTTTACTTGGATTATGTATAGAAGTTCTTGAAACAGGTTGGGATGAATTTGATACAGGCACGCTGCTGAATGATCCACCCATTGCTTCTTTGAATCCGGGAACTAAATTTGCAAGTGTAGAATTTGTTTTATTGATGCTGGCTTCTAATTCTTGAATGCGAGTATTTTGTTTTTCAACAAGTGCGCCTACTGCATTTGCATTCAATCCGACCGCTACATTGATTTCGGTGCTTGGCGCACCGCCGGAAGATGACCATGCAACTCCGACTACTTTTTTATAATCTTCAGGCTTCATTTTCTCAGGAGAAACAGCTTTGCCGAATCCTCTGTTCGTGCCGTCGGGGAGAATATAATCTCCAAGGTTCGTTTTACCAATTACAATCACTGGAACCTGTCCCATAAATGCAACTTTTTCATAATCTTTTATATTACCTGTTGCCGGAACATTTCCAAGAACAATAGGCTTGCGGGAAATAACCATCAATTGAGTTGCACCGTCCGTATTTTTTGTGATTTTACCATTTTTAACAGCCACGATACTTCCTGAAATAAATCCTTCTTTTACATCAAGTTTGGGTAGATACTCTGCGTAATCTCCTGCACCGGACTGATACGTAACTCCTATGTGATCGTGCTCCCGCTGAATATAATTATCTTTCACTTCATGAGATTGCGTAAGATTTATCTCTGCAGTGGCGAGTCCTGCGGCTGTAACTCCTACCGTGCCGGCTGCTACTACTACTTCTGCAGTAGCCAGTACAATGTTTGCCGCTCTCATAATAATTTCAACTGCTTCTGCAGCTACAGGTTCGGAGCACAATGCAACTGTAGTTGCAGCACACGCTACATCAGCAGCTTCATTTACAATTGTTTGCGCTTCTTCTGCAACAGCTACTGCAAGTTCAGTTCCGGCTATAATAACTTCTACCGAACTGAGTAATACATCTACTTCTGCCAACGCCACTTCGAATTCCGCTGCAGTAATTGCAAAATCCAATTCAGCAAGGGTTTCTATATAATCAGGATCTGTTTCAAGTTCAGGAATAGTTTGTCCTTCGATGCGCCCTACCATAGCACCGCTACCGTCTTTGAATGTAACAAAGTCATTATCATTAGATGATTCGGGTGTTCCGATTTGTATGCTGATTCCGTTTGAATTATTAGGATTAATAAATGATGCTATGTAGCCGCTATTGGCAGAGCCTTC
>JACPWH010000278.1 GCA_016197185.1 Ignavibacteriota bacterium | reverse complement strand
TCTTTACCGATAATCTTGCATGGGTGTAGGCATCAGAAGGTAGTCCGAAACGTCCAATCGAAGTTGTAAACTTAGAGCTTACAGACCGCACAAAGAAACGGTAAAGAGTATTGTTTGTGAGCGTATCGAGTTCTAAGGAATCTGCTGTAGTAGTCGCTATAAATTCTGCACTCGAAGATTGGGCAGTCGGATTGCGTTGAACATATATTTCATACTTTTCCGCGTCCGGCGAGCGTTTCCAATGGAGAGAAACTTTATTGGAATCGAGTGCAAGAGCAGTGAATCCTGCAGGGGGAGAAGGTGATTGACCAATAACAGGAATTTCCCAAAATGATGTTTCTTGACCGTCCGAAAATCCAAGTTCGTTAATTCCATTACCGTCGAAATCATAAATCATTGCTGAATTGGTATAGCTTACTCTATAATTCCAAATCGGTTCCATTGTTTTACGTTCTGTGTTCCATTTATAAACATACATATTTGGAAAGGGGGCAACAACAATTTCATCCCCTATTTGAGAATCCAAATTTCCGGCGGAAGTTCCGCTCCGATACTCACTGCCTGCTCTGACACCATAGAAAAATTCTGTCCAAACAGAACGGTAGTCATTAGTAGCAACCCCTTTTAGGAGCTTGAATGTCCAAAAAGGGGTATCATATTCACGATCCGAATTTGTTCCTTGTCCGGTATAATATCCGATAAGAATTTCAGGTATGCCGTCACCATCCACATCTGCTGCTGTTACATATTCCGAACCACCCTCTACGCCTGAATTCACTTCCTGAAATTCTTTGGTGAATTTCCCGTCCTTATACTCGAAAATCAGAAAATCCCCGTCATTATCCCCGTAGCAGAGTTCGATATTTCCGGCCGTTAGCAGCTGTGGCAAGCAATTCATATTTTCCATTTCTGAAAGTGTAAACAAGGCAAGCGGTATCTGCAAAGCCAATTAATTCTTCGTGTCCGTCACCGGTGATGTCTGCCATTGCAGCAGACCAAAATTCAATTTTGCTATCAAAAAGAACCTGTTGTTCAGTAAATAATGTACCGCTGAATGGTGAGTCATTCTTTGTCTTTCCTTGAAAAAGACGTGCTTCACCAATGGATTGAGTAAGTACCTCGATAACACCGTCACCGTTTGAATCACCCATTCCGCGCGGTAGCCATGATTCTTGTGTCGAATCGCGAACAATCATTTTTCCGTTTTGATATTGTATAATCTTTGTACCTCCGTAATATCCTCCCGAAAGGTCATTGATCGCAAATGCGGCTTCGTCACCGTGAATTTTTTTAACTGAATTATTAAGCTGGGCAGGTAGAGTTGAGTATGCTTTTCTCTCAAGTAACGTTTGCTGGATTGCATCATCAGGACGTTTAATCGTGAATTCAACAGTCGTAGTATCGACACCTGCGATTATACCTTTTACTTCGCATATATAGTTTATTCCGCCTTGTAGTTCGTCTTCACCTAATACAAGTTCATGTTGTAATGAGAACCTGTCGAGATCTGTATAAGTCTTTGTTTCGGAATTTGCAAATGTTCTTATATTTACTGATAGTCTGCATCTGCGGTTAAATCGAGCGGAAATTACAGCTACCCGTTTATTGTCACGCCATGCAATTGTAGTATAAGGGCTTATTCCTAAGAAACTGAGCCGATTCGCTGCTTTAGAAGCTACATCAAACCGTACTCGGCGTTCTATTGTATTGCCGTTTGTTAATTGTACTACTAATCGTAAAGTATGAACAGTATCATCCATTTGAGAAATGGGCAGAATGGCGAGAGAGCCGTTGATAATTTGTTTTTGAGAAGAATCTCCCAGTTTTTGCCAAGCATTTGCGGGAGGGAATTCACCTTTGGCATACCATAACTGCCAAGATGAAAAGAGAGGAGTAACGACACTTCCCATAATTGAAACGGATGGAGTTAAGTCGGAACGGAAAATTGCATCATTAATAGGAGAGGAAATTGATATATTTGATGCTCCGATTGCTGAAATCGCTCCAGGAATATCAAGAACACCCGAACCAAAATCAGTGTCCCATC